>CAIYBQ010000364.1 GCA_903924445.1 uncultured Armatimonadota bacterium
ACGATTTCGCGCCGTCACATTGCCAGCCATTTGGCCCGTTTGCCAGTTTGTGCTGGTGACATCAACCATGGGCTCACTGCAGCTGTTCGAACTTCCGTATCTCCTGCTGGGAAACACCAGTGGACCGGATAATGCTGGCCTAACCATTGTGATGTACCTCTATCAAAATGGCTTCGCCAGCGGTGACCTTGGCTACGCAAGTGCGGTGGGCTGGACGCTTGCGGTCGGGATGCTCGTAATCAGCCTTGCACAGCTTAGGCTTTCCGGTGGGGTGGGTAAGGAATGAAAATACTACGCATTGCCGCTATCGGCATACTGCTCCTTGGCAGCATCCTCGCCCTTGTTCCGATGGTCTGGCTTATCCTCGCGACTTTCCGGGCAAATGATCGCGTCTTCTCCGAGGTCTTCACGGTAACCAAGCCAACCCTCGCGAACTACACTGATCTTTTCACGACAGTGCCGTTCTTTCAGTTTCTTGCAAACTCGACATTTTTAGCCTGTACCGCCGTTTGTCTCCAGGTTTTCTTTTCATCCCTTGCCGGCTTCGCCCTCGCAAAGTATGACTTCCAAGGCAAGAAACTGGTCATGGGCATCATGCTCGCGACCGTTCTAATTCCTGGGCAGCTGACGCTCGCGCCATCCTATGACCTTCTCTACCGGATGCACCTCGTCGATACCTATCAGGGCTTGTTGATTCCTGGAGCGGTAAGCGTTTTTGGGATCTTTCTGTTTCGACAGAGTATGGTTCGTATCCCGGATGAGCTGCTGCAGGCAGGGCGCATCGATGGCTGTTCCGAGTTTGGTCTCTATTGGAATGTTGTGCTTCCGGTTTCCCGTCCGATGATTGGTGCGTTTTCATTAATGACATTCATGGCGACATGGAACTCATTTCTATGGCCACAAATCATGCTGCACAGCAAGCTGAAGTACACATTGCCGATAGCCCTTGCACAAATGGTGGGGTTGTATCAGCAGCAATACGGGATGCTGATGGCTGGGACACTCGTCGCCGTCCTTCCGGTCATCGTTCTCTTTTTGCTGCTTCAAAAGGAATTTGTTGCCGGTCTTACGGCTGGAGCCGTCAAGGGATGACACGTATCGCACGCATTGGTGCAGGCGTTTTAGGGATGGCTGTTGGTCTCGGAGCGATGGCAGCGCATATGCTAAAGCCCATCCTCACCGAGGCGCAGGCGGCAAACTGGCAGACGGGCGTTTTGTATCAAATCCTTCATGGACTTGCCCTGCTGATCATTGGTCTGTCTGGCATCAATGGCCGGAATGTCCGCATTGCCGTTTGGCTGTTCTGTATTGGTATTGTTATCTTCTCAGGCGGACTCTACGTAAATGCGCTGACTGGGTTCAAGCCCCTTGGTCGGGTGATTCCGCTGGGAGGAATGGCTTGGATTGTGGGCTGGTTTATGCTTGCATTTGCTGGAGCTGGAAAACAAGTCGATAAAAGGCCTGGCGCCTGAGTGCTGCCGGTTTACGATGACAATCCCGGCGAAAATCGCCCTGTTGTCACATGGCTCATCGCCGCCTTTTGTTTGCTCCTGTTTCTCTTTCAGCTTGTCTTTCTGAATGGCCGTTTACCGATTATGGATGCCTTGGCAAGCGCGCCTCCTTGGATGCCCGCCGGGCTTGTCTTCCGTGTCTTCAACCTGTTCGTCCACGCCGACTTTTGGCACATCACAGGAAACATCCTCTATCTCCTGATTTTTGGAAACAACATCGAAGACCTCTACGGCAAGGCACGCTACTTTGGATTCTACGTTCTGTGTGGCTTGGCGGGAACACTTTGTCACTGGCTGGTCAATCCGGAACAAACCGTCGTCGGTGCATCCGGGGCCATCTCCGGCGTGATGGGAGCGTATATGGTTGCGCATCCCGATGCGCGTATCCACTCAATGCTCGGACCGATCAAAATCAAACTCAAAGCAGTCACTTGGATTCTCATTTATGTCGTGATGAACATTGCGGGTGTCACGTTCCTCGCTGATGGCACAACATCATTTATCGCGCATCTTGGGGGAATCGCGACCGGAACACTGCTGACATGGATTTGGTTGTCCAATCGCCGTCAAGCTGCGTAGATACATTCACCCTATGGACTTAGCGCCGTTCATGTCACTACCCAGGTGGAAAGTAACTGCTATTGACATGGCTTGGCGGCAGCGTAGCGGGAACACTGTTAACATGGTTTAGGATTCCAAACAGTGGCAGGCTGGTTGGAACACATTTCACTGATTGAGGGGATGTGCATCGATGCAAAATCCAGAGCGATGGTTAGGCGACATACTCTCATCAGCTATCACAACTGCCAATGGCATCCTGAATGATCCGCTGCTCAACAAGTCGGTCTCCCGCATCACCAAGATTCTGTCACACGACAAAACACTGCCTCGCATCCTTGTTCTGGACACTGCCGTAATCAATGCCTGGACGCTTCCAGGGAACACAATCCTCATCACACGTGGGCTTGCGATGTGGGCTCAAACGGATGACATCCTTGCCGGCATCATCGCGCATGAACTTGGCCATGTTGAACGTCATCACGCATGGCGCCAGCTGAGCCAGTCCATTCTGCTGAAAGTCATCATCGACCGGATACCAACAAAAGACCGCTCGCTTAGATTAATACTCAATGGAATCACTATTCTGACCGCGCTCAGCTGGTCTCGGACGCATGAACTTGAAGCGGACCGCTTTGCCACGGAACGTCTTGCGAAGAGCGGATTCAGTCACGATGCGTGGTGGCGGTTCCTCGATGACCAGGCACAAGCAAGCTCGTTTGCTGAGCTTTTCTCCACACATCCATCGGATGCAATTCGTGTACGAAACCTGAAATCAGATTATGCGCAGCGTATACAG
>CAIYBQ010000365.1 GCA_903924445.1 uncultured Armatimonadota bacterium
AGGTCATTGATCAGCTCGGTCGTCGGAAGGTTGCTTTCCATAGTGTTTAGTCTACGCGATACGCATCAAAGTCAGAAGGTTCAAAATGGTAGACTTTTGCCTACGACTTATTGTTTCGGAGGAATTGACATGCCGACTTACGGCTACCGCTGTACTGCTTGTTCACACGAGTTTGAGCGCGAGCAGCGCATCACCGAGGAGCCTATCAAGGTATGCGAGCGCTGCGATGCGCCTGTTAAGAAGATTATTTACCCCGTTGGTATCTCCTTCAAGGGAAGTGGCTTCTATGTAAATGATTACAAGGGGAGTGGACCAGCAGCCACGCCTGCACCTGTAACCACGACGGCCGAGAGCTCTCCAGCGGCGGCGGCGACGCCCACTCCTGCGGCAACACCGAGCACCGCAAAAGAGTAATCACGCTCTCTCCAATGCGAAAAAGCCCGCCAGTCTATGGTGGGCTTTTTATGTTTTCATCGGAGTTAGCACAACGAATGTTCGTCAAACAAAAACCCCGGCAGATTCTGCCGGGGTTTTACGTTCACGCTGGGCAGTTTGCCCAATGCTTACTTCTGGCTCTTGATTTCCAAGCGACCGGTTGCTGGGTCAAAGTTGACATCAACATCGAGGGCCTGGCCAACAAAGGACAGAGGAACAATCGCACGACCGGATTCAACATTGACTTTGCGTCCGATGTTGACGTTCTCGCCGTTGACCTTAGCGGTGGATCCGCCGACCTTGAAGGAAACTTCACGGTCAGCATTCACAGCACGTACCGTCTTCGCATTGTGTGCCCAGGAAACCTGGCCACCGGTGTGCTCGAAGATCTGGCGGAATGGTGCGAGTGGCAAACCATTCTCAATACGCGGTGCAACATCGAAGGCGATTTGTGTGCCATCGAATGCAATCTGCAGCGTCTTGCTCGAAAGCTCAGGGAGCTTAGCAAGTGCAGCAACGCCGAGCTTTGGCAAGCTTGCGGATGGTGCAGCAGCACGAACCACTGGGCTCATCGTCCGCTTGGAAACTTGACCCATAATCGGCTTTACGGTGGTGCGTGGTCCAAAAGCCGAAACTGGAGCAATAGCAGTAGGGCGTGCGATTGGGGTGATGATGGAGACAGCCTTGGATGCCATTCCTGCGAGTGCAGGTGTTCCGAGCGCTTCAGGTGCAGCCGTGATGGCAGCGCCGGCAGGAACAACGACCGCAGCAGACATCGGGGTTAGCGAGCGGCTTGCGACGCGGATTCCACCAGCCAAGGATGGCATCGGCTCAACAACCGTCGTTGTGATCGCCGAAAGGCGGGCAACAGCAGCGGATGGGATGACTGTTCCAGGAATGGATGTCGTCACTGTCTTAGGAGCGGATGGCTCGACAACAACAGGCTTTGGCATCGGGGTCGGCGCAACACGGGTGGTGAAACCACCTGGGTTGTCGACGTAGACTTGCATTTTTTGCGTGGATGTCGCATTTGCAGACTCGATGTAAGCGGTTGCCTCTACAAGGTGGTAGCCATTTCCGACGGTGGTTGTGTCCCAAACGAAGGAGTATGGCGGGTAGTTCTTGAGGGTCTTGAACTGCTTGTCAACAAAGAACGAGACGTAAGGATGAAGCTGCTCATCCTTGATATTGACGCCGATTTCAACAGCGCCCATGAGTTTCTTAGGCAGTGCACGGAATGCAAGATCAGGACCAGCGGTCGCGGTTCGGTTTGTGAATGTAGCGGCCGGAGCAGTACGCACGCCATCCACGTTCACAGGAACGGTTACTTCACTGGTGCTGCCATCTTCGGCAATCAGTGTAACAACCACAGAGTGCAAGCCAGCGGTGAGCGAGCGGCCATCTATTTCAAAGCTAAGGACAAACTTTGCAAATGGGCTTTCAAAGTCGCGGCGAACCCAGCGGACACCATCCACGGAAAGCTCAGCAGCCTTGATCTTGGATTGGGTCTTTGCAGTGAAGGAAATCTCAAGCGGGAAAACACTTGGAGCAACAATCTCACCAGCAATCGGGCGGAGAACACGGAGGTCAGCGGCGGTACCACGGACAATCGGTGCCTGCTGTGCCATCGCAGGAGCAGCTCCGACAACACCCAGCATTGTAAGTGCTGCGGCTGTAATCAATTGAGTCTTCATAGTGCGCATATCCTTATTCAAACTATTCAACATCGCTACCAGTATGAACGGCTATTCCGTTTTGCCCTTGAACAAAGCCACAATCGCCATGGCATGTCCGTGGCCGAGTTGAAAGTCTTCTTTCAACCAAGCGACAACTACGCCAGCCTTCACACCATCTTTGAGAACGCCATTTTCGAGAAAGCCTTTTGCTTTACCGAGTTCCTTGAAGTCCTCAGGGCTCTTGCCCGTCTTTGCCTGAATGTTGCTTATGTATGCTTGAAATGACATTTTGAATCCTTATTCATAAAGTATAGAACGCGTATCTACCCGTTCCTTACTCCACACATATCAGCAAAATATCAACAGCGATACACCGAGCATTCCGAGCGTAACACGCGGGTTCTAACACTGTCAAATTTATGGTCGGCGAAATGTCCGCCAATGTTTATGTTTTGTATGCCCATGACAATCTCTTGGACACCCGCACATATTCGAGGATCATCCGTGGAAATCCTTTACCAGCATCCCGTATGTGATGGATTTCACCACCACCCCCTACCGTAGAATACGCCGTGAATGATTCCCTCGTGCTTCCTGACATCTCAGCAATCCGTTTCGCAGCCTTCGACATGGATGGCACCCTTCTTGGTCCGGACCATGACATGCACCCGGACAACATCGCGGCCCTGCACAACCTCCGCGACAACGGAATCCACGTTCTCCTCGCCAGCGGCCGTAACCACGACAATATTTCCAGCTGGTATCGCCGACTGGACCTAACAGGCCCAATCGTCAGTGGCAATGGAGCCCTGGTCAAAGACTTTGCAACCGGGAACATCATCCAGGAAGCCATCGTGGAACCAGCCACCGCATTAGATGTTCTGGCCCTTGGCAGACAGATTGGTATCACACAGGTTGTCGACCACACAGATGGCCGCGCGGTTGTCGAACATCAATCCTACTGGGGTGACGTCGTTGGGGAACGCTGCGGGGCAGCCCTTGGCATCGTCGACAACATCGATGACCTCTGCGCAGCAGGCCCACGCAAGCTCCTCTGGGTCGATGATGGTGAGACCATCGCCTACTGGGAAAGTGAGCTCCGCCGCTTGCTCGATGGAAAAGCACATATCTGTGTCAGTGGCGCCGAGTATCTGGAAATTTTGCCAGTCGCGACGCACAAAGGAACAGGTGTGATGGCGGCCGCAGACTTCCTCGGCTTTAGCGCACAAGAAACGCTCTCCGCGGGAGACAGCGACAACGATGCGGAAATGCTTGCGTGGGCCAAGTTTGGCCTCGCGATGCCACATGCAACACAAAAGGCCAAAGCCGCGGCATGGCATACACTCCCAAGTGGCCCACCGGAGACACTCATAGCCAGATTTGTGGAATCCCTGTTCGGGTAACGCTGGACTATCTTTAATTACTACAGTGATAGCGATTGAAACGGACCAGTTCCATCGGGCGTAGCTGCGCTGCCACTAAAGGCGCCGGGTCATCGATTCGCTCGATTGCCTCCGAAAGCCAACCACAAACAATCTGCAAGCGCTCCAGCGTATCCGTCAGCTCCAACATTTCCTGACGCTTGTTTATCGGAACAGGAACCACGCAGACACACGCAAACGACAAGATCACAGGGTCATCCGGGAGGTCGACATCCCCCAGCTCCTCGCCAGACTTACTCAAATGTTTTTCCAGAAACCGCGTTAGCAACGCTCCAGCCTTCTCTGTCCACGGGCGAAGGGTATCGATGTCGCATGGTTCATCATCGAATGTCTCCACCAATGCCATCCGAAATGACATCCCGTCGTGGGTATCAAGCACACGAAAACGCTCTTCCCCAGCTACATGTACGTTGTACCGGCCATCCTTCGTAGGATCGACACGCACAAACTCAGCCGTACATCCAACAGAGTGATACATCGGCTCACCAGTGGTGACATCGACGCCATGCAACATCACAATTCCAAATGCACTTTCCCGGTCGACACAATATTCCAGCATCTCTGTGTAGCGCTCTTCAAACAAATGGAGCGGCAAAATCATCTTTGGCAACATCACCAAATTGAGCGGAAAAAGGGGAATCGAGCGGATAGCCATATCTGTAGGTTAATGTACACCATCCGCATCAAATCCTGACCAACCGCCACGATTGCACACAATCCGATAGTATCTACGGGCATCCACAAGATTTCACCGGCGCGGTCCGGCACCAGATGCCACCAAGGAAAGCACGATGACACCCCGAACGAACGAAAAGCCAATCCCGGAGACGCCACTCGAAGTCTCAATCCGCAACCTGTCATCCAATGGCGCATTCGTGGGAAATGTCACTGGTCCTGAAGGCTCTCCGCATATCGGAATGACGGCCTTCGTGCCCTACACCGCCGCGGGAGAAACTCCTCTCGTTCAGGTGCAGCGGATGTGGTCAAAGCACCTCGAAGCCGAAGCAATCAGCATCCCGAATCCTTCCGCTGATCGCGTTGAGCCCCTTTGCCCGCACTACGGAAAATGTGGCGGCTGCCACACGATGCACCTCTCGCACCCCGCGCAGCTCATCGCCAAGCGCACCATGGTGCAGGACAGCCTCGCGACCGGTGGCCTCCCCGAGCTCGTCTCGTTGGTTGAGCCCGTCGTCGAAGGCCCTGAGTTTGGCTACCGCCAGCGGGTAACCCTCCAGGTCGCCGGTGCGCGCGCCGGTTATTTTGAGCGCCGGACCCACCGCCTGATGCCTCCGACCGCCTGTCCGGTTACGACACCCGGAATTGAGAAGCGCATCGCCAAAGGCATC
>CAIYBQ010000366.1 GCA_903924445.1 uncultured Armatimonadota bacterium
CAGCTTCCTTTAGAAACGCTTGTAGTCGTTTGCCACTGCCGGGTTCGCGTGCTTCGAAAATGCGGATGAGTTCCGAGAGGCGTGCTGGCACATCGATGGAGTCAGTACCCGGAAGAAAGACGCGATACGACGGATCGAGGCGTTTCAGCGTGTACTGATGCCCTGGCGTGGTCCCAAAGCGTGCAAAGTACTCCTCAAACACATCGGGCATCCAATACCAGCTTGGCCCAAGGTCAAAGCGAAAGCCATCCTTTTCCCATAGCTGCGCGCGTCCGCCAAGCGTGGCGTTCTTTTCGTAGACAGTGACATCGTAGCCACGTCTCGCCAGGCAGGATGCGGCAGCGATACCAGCAAATCCGCTTCCAATAACAGCAACACGCTTCATATGTGAAACAACCTCACGTACCCTTTATCGGTTCCAGCGGAATATTCTACGCACTCCACTCAAATGGGACACGTGGCTTTAACTTCAACTTGATGACATCCGGGCTTCCCAGCAACCGCAATGGGAATACACCGCCGCGCTCGGCAACGACGCGCACCGATGTAACCGTATGGTGGTCCCAAACGACATCAATGGTCACGCCGCCGCGGGCACGCAGCCCCGTCACGCTTCCCCGGCTCCAGGCATCCGGTAGCGCAGGCAGCACATGAATCTCTCCCGCATGGCTCTGAATCAAACATTCGGCAACCGCCGCAGCAAGGCCAAAGTTGCCATCGATTTGGAATGGCGGATGATCAGCAAAGCCATTTGGATACATCGCACTCGAAACCAGCGTACCGATGTGTCCTGCGACAGCATTGCCATTGCCAAAGCGCGCTTCAAGACACGCCAGCCACGCGCGGCTCCAGCCTGTGTGAGCGCTTCCGGCGAGGAGACGAGCATCCAGTGTTTTCCGGAGCGCGGCCATGAGGTCAGGCGTCTCGCCAAATGTCAGCTGATTCCCTGGATAGGCACCAAAGGCATGCGAGAAATGTCTGTGGCCAGGCTCTGCATCCGTGTAGTCTTCCGACCATTCCATCAGGCGGCCATCCCGTGGCGACACGCGGTGCGGTGGCAGTGCGGTTAGTTCCCGGTCCAGCACGCGCTGGTAGTCATCATCCATTCCAAGCGCAACCGCCGCCGCGAGGGTATTCTCCCAGCAGCTACGGATGAGCTGGATGTCAATCGTGCAGCCTTGCGAGAGCGCCGCTGCACCAGCAGGCGTCTCAAATGTGTTCTCCGGGCTGTAGCTAGGTGATGTTGTGTAGTAGCCATCCGGGCCCTTGATGACCCAGTCCTGAAGAAAATCGCTAGCGCCTTTGAGGATGGGATAAATGCGCTCGAGGTAGCGGCGATCCGGTGAAAAGCGCCAGTGGTCCATGAGGTGGTCGCAGAGCCAAGCGGCTCCCATCGGCCATATTCCCCAGATTCCATCGGATGGCGTTGCGTGGCCAAAGATGTCGGTGTTGTGGTGTATAACCCAGCCGCGCATGCCGTAATGCTCGCGTGCAACCTCTTCACCGCTTGGCACAAGGCTTTCTACGAAGTCGATAAGCGCTGTATGGCACGGGGCTAGCCCGAGGGGCTCCGCCGCCCAGTAGTTCATCTGGAGGTTGATGTTGGTGTGGTAATCGCTTCCCCACGGCGCAGTGTAGTGCTCATTCCAAATGCCTTGGAGGTTTGCGGGGAGACAGCCGGGCCGGCTCGATGCGAGCAGCAAATAGCGCGAATACTGGGTCAGCAATGCAACTAGCGCTGGGTCGGTCCGCTCAGGAGTTGCATCCTTGATACGGTCCGCAAGCGGCTTTTTCGTAGGCCGGCGGTCATCCAGATCGATTGTAAATGCACGGAACAGGCGACGATGCTCACGGCAATGTCGATGTCGCTGTGTTTGCCAAGGTGTTCCAAATGCGGTGTCTACTTGCGTGATCGCACGCCGATGGTTTTTATGGTTCCAGCTTGTCGCGAGGGCAACGCGGAGGACGATCGAATCTGCATCCTCGATGACTAATGTGTCGCCATCCGCGAACACGGTTCCACCAAAGTGCTGCACACGGAGACTGGCCATGAACTGAAGGGCATTTCCACTATCATCAACGAGTGAACCTTCCAGCTGAAGGGTGTCTCCCTTGGCATGATGCGTGGTGTTATGTGCCAGCGCTGGCCCATCCTCGCGAGGCTCGCGTCGAAGGTGAAGGCGTACATTGACACCCTTCTCCGTCGCCGCTGCGAGGCGTACGATGATGACTTGGTCCACTGCACTCACCCAAGCGCGCTGCTCGTAGGAAAACTCGCCGCGCGTAAACGTCGTCACAACTTCAGCATCATCGAGGTTTAGCTCCCGCCGATAGCCCGCGACATCATCTTCTGCATCATCACCAATATGTTCGATGTAGAGGTCACCGAAAGCCTGATAGGACCCAACGGACTGTGGGCTTCCGGTGAGCGCTTCCGCTGCAAGAACATCAGCCGCAACATGCTCGCCGGCTGCGATCAGCTCTCGGACACGAGCAAGGGCTGCTTGTGCGGATGACCGTGCGCCAGTGTGTTCCCGGCCGGTCCAAAGCGTTTCTTCGTTGAGGAGGATGC
>CAIYBQ010000367.1 GCA_903924445.1 uncultured Armatimonadota bacterium
CATCAGTGCGTAGACGCCGATACCGCGCTGGTAGGCAAATCCACTCGAGCCCAGAATGGCGACCGCCGTCATATTGGTGCCGAAAATGGACAAGAGGAAGACCATTGGTCCCAGTTTTCGACTGGCGACAAAGAAGTCTTCACCACTCCCGGTAGAGCCTTTACGGAATGCGAAAATACCGATGTAAAGCACGACTGCCAAGTAAGCAAAGACGATAAGTGCTGGAATCATGCTGTCACCTCATCGTCATCATCAAGGTTTTTAGGCCAGGCATACTTCACTAGAATTGCCATCGTTCCGCTTGCCAGCAGTGAGTAACCCACGTGGTATGCGAGACCCACTGGAAGGAAGCCAAACACAAGGGAGGCATCCTTCCAGTTCCAGATATCGTGATGCAGCACGAGAACGGCTGCAACCAACAATGCGAGACCAATCTTCATGGATTAGTCCTCCTTTACAGCGCTGCGGCCATCCACAAGGCATGCTGTGACTTCTCGATGTTCCGCACGGGCTTTCGCAGCATTTGTTTCCATCCGTGCGAGCTGAGCTTTGGCTACTGCAGACTTATGATCGACAGGTGCCTGTGCCGTTTTTGATTTTCCAATGGCATACAAGTGCGTAGGCGTCGCTACGTACAACGTCCCGTTGGCGGCGACTGATGTTGAATAGACCGGTGCACGCATGTCGTAGCGCCCGAGCTCCTTCATCTGCTTGGTGGCTGCAAGGACGATGACATCACCATCCTCGGTACCGACGTAAAGCTTGCCATCTGCAACCAAGGTGCTTGCCCAAATATGGCTCTTAGAATCGAAGACCCAATATGGCTTGCCCGTGGTCACATCAACGCAGTGGATAAAGCCACTGAAGTCAGCAACAAACATCAGATTTCCGACAATGCTTGGCGTCGACAAGGAGCGATGAATCTTGTCATAGCGCCAAACTAGACCTGTCTTCTGGAAGTTTCCACGCTTGGAAGGATCAATACAGACCAGACTGCCAAGTCCCTCACCGTGCTCAGGATCCTGTCCGATTGGGACGTAGACTTTTTCCTTGTACAGCACAGGGGTGGCAATGACTTCCGATGGTCCATTGAATGTCGCGTACTTGATGGGCTTACCTGTTTTATCCTTGCGATACGTCGCAGGATTACAGTCAAACCTCCACAGCTCATCCATGACTTCAAAGTTGCCTTTGAGTGTGGTCTTAGTGTCAAGTCCGTAGCAATAGCCATCCCCGCCACCGAAGATCACGATGTCCTTGCCGCTTACCTGACCACCGGCTGCACTGGACCAGTTCGAGTGAAGGGTTCGGCCGGACACTCCGGAGTTTTCCTCACCAAGCAGGGCGCCCGTGTTCTTGTCAAGCATCGCCAAGGCAGGAGCCTTGGGGTTTGGCATATTGGTGTGGGTCCAGTCGACGCCATTGGATGTCGTCACAATCACCTTGTCGCCAACAATCAGTGGACCGCAGTTGGTGATGTTGTGTGGGAATACACCGAGCTCGCGGCGCATGTCAAAGCGCCAGAGGATGTCCGCATCCTGTGGACCCATCGTGACGGATTGCTTTGTCCCAAGCGTTGAATACTTGGCCTCATCCTGATAGGGACCATCGTTTCCGTTGGCCATCCCGTTGAGATCAAGGCACAAAACTTCGCAGCGGTTGGTTACCACATAGACCTTGTCGCCATCAATGGCAGGGGATGAACACAAGCCAAGAAATTCCCAGTCTGAAATTTTGCCAGTGCCAAGTTTTGGAATAGCGAGCTGCCACAGCATCTTGCCAGATTGCTCTTCAAGACATAGCAGGACAGCACGGTCTCCCGTAAAGCGCGGGTCCCGTGGCACTTCATTATTGGTACCAATGAGGACTTTGCCCTTGGCAATGGTCATGTTGCCATAGGTTTGTGAGCCAAGCTTGGCGACCCACTTGACATTGCGTGTTGTCGCCATGTCAATTTCTTCAGAACCCTGGACATAGCGTCCAGCATCCCAAGTCTGTGGGAGCCCAACCTCAGGGGAGACCATGTTTCTGGAGGATGTTCCTCCCCAGAATGGCCAGTCTGCGGCATTGCCGACCAATGGAACAATCGCCGAGATGGCAATGGTGATAGCAGGAGCTAAGAAAGATTTTCGCATCGTGATATCCTCAGCGGTTCGACTTTACAGAAATATTATCTACGTAGACTTTGTACAGACTTTGTGGCGAAAAGCCAAAAATGCCTGGTGAGCCTTGTCGGTGAACATTTTTGTGTTTCACCTCAATCGTCCACTTTGCTGGCTCAGGTTGGCCCTTTGGCCAAACCTTCGCACGGACAATGCCTGTGCCATCCGGTTGCACATCGACACGCGCAGTCATCACATACCAAGTCTCAGGCTCCATCTTGAATGGAACAACTGCCTTGATACGCTCTTGGTTCGAGTTAATTTCGAGCTCCTGTGCGTTGCCATTCAAGACGACATAGTAGCGCTGGCAAACCAGTCCAACGGTTGACATTGTGCGCTTCGATCCATCCGCTCGGACTTCAGCCGTGATGGTGTAGTCCTTTTCATCCGGATGTCCAAAGAACACCGTCGCGCGCTGGAAGAAGATGTTGTCGAGGGTCTTTGCGAACACCTTGGATGTGTCGAGGTCACGGACATCAAATTTTCCACGTGCGCCAATCCATGGCAGCGGCGGGTACGCAAACAAAGGACCCGGTTCGTAGACATCTGGTTCTGTTGGCGTGAAGTTTTCAAAGTCGATGTTGAACGGAAGGGGTTGCACACTTCGTCCACGCAGCGTTCCGCTTAGTGGGCCAATCGTCGCTTTGTAGGCTCCAGCGCTTGGCGCTCCTGCCGTAAACACGCCGTTGTTGTCAAATGCACCATCGAGGGTCGACTTGACTTTCGCCGTCGGAGGGACAAACGAAGCAAATGTGGCATCGGTGACTGGAAGTTCCTTAACTGGAAGTCCATTTGCATCAACGCTACGAATGCGTACCTTTGCTTTGTCTCCGGTTCGGAGCAGCAGCTCGTTCGGGATTACCTGAAGGCTTGTCGCAGGACCCGGTGCTGGATACTTTGCGACATCTTTTGGAAGACCAGCGGTCTGGTTCTTAGGCACAATCGGGTTACCAAAGCAGTACAAGCCGCCCGTTGTGAAGACATAGACACGGCCATTCCATACGGCTGGTGCACCGATTCCGCGGCCTGCAAGCTGGGTTTTGGAGAGGATGATGCCCTTGGTTGCCGTCGGCTTAATGACGTAGAGCATGCCATTTTGGAATGGGATGTAGAGCTTGCCATCCGCGTAGGTTGGGGATGCGTGGAGCTGATCCGGCGCGAGCTTTAGGGTCCAAATAACGGCCCCGGTGTTTGCATTGACTGCGTTCAGCTGACCGGTCGCGGTGGTTTCGTAAAGGGTGTCTCCAACGAGGACTGGTGTGGATGAAACAGCTGTGAGCTTGTTACGCCAGACCTCCGCAGTCTTGTCAAGCGCTGGTGGCTCGCCTTCGACGGGAGTTACTTTGGCATCGACTTTGACCGCAAGCATACGGCCTTTTTCCGATGAATCAAGGTTTTCATCCCCGTGGATGCCAATCACTTTTCCCTTGTGCAGCACGACAGTGGCATTCATTCCACCTGCGCTGACGGGGAGACGCCAGATCGTCTGACCGTTGCGCGCATTAACGCAGACCAGGGAACCATCCCCAGATCCCGTGTAGAGCACGCGCTTTCCATTCAGCCAGCCGAATATTGGACGACCAAAGGTGTTGTCCTTCGGGGCCTTACCTGGGCTTGCACTCCAAACAATCTCACCGGTTTTCTTGTCAAAGGCATACAAACGGTCCATCGCAGGACCATCCGCGCCCCAGTTACTTGTGACGCCACGGATAATGACCAAATCCTTTTCAATCGTCGGCGCACCCGTACGGCCATTGGTGAATGTCAGACGCCCAAACGCTTCCATCATCGGAATACGGAAGACGAGCTTGCCCTCAGCTGTGTAGGCAACAAACTCGCCAGCGGATGTCATCACGTAGACATTTCCAGTTTCGGCATCCACGGTTGGGCTACCGATGGTGTAGCGATCATAGGTGATGTCCGAGAGGAAGTCATTGAAACCATGCTCCCAGAGGATTTTTCCTGTGTCAGCACTTGCGCAAAATAGGACTTCCTGCAAATCGGGTCCAGTGCCGCGATAGCCAAAGCCGTAGACTTTGTTTCCTGCGACAACAGGCGTGCCACCACCCGCGATCTTTATCGTCCAGCGGTGAACCGGTGTGCCGAGCGCCAGATTTTCAGGCAGTCCCTTTTCACGGCTTACGCCAATTCCTTCCGGGCCACGCCAGTTCAACCAACCATCGACATCCGCAAATGCAGCCGATGACATCATCAGCGCTGCCGCCATCATGGTTCCCGTAAGATTTCGCATATACTTCATTCCTAACTATGCCCGCTTCAGGTCCACACAGACCGCCGTGCCTTCGTGGCTACGGGCATACAAACATCCACCTGCGAGTGTCGGATGGCTCCAGCAGGTTCCACTTAGAATCGAACTTCGTGAGCGCTCGGTAAGCTTGAGCGGATCAGCATCGAGGAGAATCAGTTCACCCCGCTCGCTTAGAACGATGAGGAGACCATCGGCCATGATCAAACCGCCCTTGCCGATGCCTCTAAGGGCCCATTTCTCCGCACCAGAGCGTGCATCCAAGCAACGTAATGTGTTCTCATCGTTGCCGAAGAGGTGACCACCGCTGAGGATACAGGTGTTGAAGTGGTTCCGCATCGTGCGGGATTCCCAGAGCTGCTTTGGTGTTCCGCCTGCCAAGCTAACGAGGGCTCCGCCTTTGCCATAGTTGGATGCGATAAACACATCATCACCGATGAAGATGGGGTCCGCAGCGTTGACATCGTAGGATGTTTGCCATGGGAAGGCCCAGAGCTTGCGCCCAGTCTGCGGGTCAACGCCCACCAACTCCTTGCCAGAGAAGACTGCGAGGATTGTTTTTCCACCGATGGTTGTCTTAACTGGTGTCGCGTAACCGGTTGGGCCTCCGCCGCTGGCCCAGACAATCTTTCCGGTCGCGCGGTCAAGTGCTGCCCCGGTTACCCCGATATTTACATATACCCGGTTGCCATCCACCAGTGTAGATCCAGAGAATCCCCACGTCGGAATAGGACAGCGGGTTTCTGCTGCGACCGCCCGCTGCCAGACAAGCTTGCCGGTGTCCGCTCTGAGAGCATAAACAACACCTTCACGGCTGACGGAATAGACGATGCCACCAACGACGCAAGGGGTTGCGCGTGGTCCGCCGTAGTCACCGGGTGAGCAAGGGTAGGAATACTTCCAGATGAGCTTGCCTGTTTTTGCATTGAGGGCAGCGATTGTGTCCGTTCCCGCAACATTGCCACTGACAACGGCACGGCCATCGGCGACTGCGATCGTAGACCATCCCTCGCCAATTTGTGCTGTCCAGAGCTGCTTGGGTTTACCGCTTGGAAACTTCCGAAGGAGTCCCTTTTCAGAGCTCGTGCCGTTGCCGTTTGGTCCACGCCAAACTGGCCAACTCTCAGATGAAGAACCCGGACCTATCATTTTCCACCTGCTTTGACATCGTAGCAAAGGAGGACATCCATATCGCGAATGTACAGCTTGCCATTTGAAACGACTGGGTATGGCCAACTAGGAGCGGTGCTACGCTCCGGCTGCTCAAAGCGTCCAAGCTCCGTATACTTGGCTGGTGTAGCCTCAACGAGAGCAATCGGACCACGCTCTGACCGACAGATGAGCATGCCATCTGCGACGGTCACAGAACCCTTACCAACACTGCGGTCTGTCCACACAACCTTGCCGGTTTTGAATTCCATGCAGGTGAGGTTTGAGTTATCAAAGCCGTAAATGTGATCGCCAACGAGGACCATCCCACCGTGGTGATTCTGCATTTCCTTGGTGAAATAAACCTGTTCAGCGGTCGTGCCTGTGGCTGTCTTGGTCAGCTTCGCGAGACCACCACCATTTTGATAAGCGGATGCAGCGAAGACGTAGCCATCTCTATAAATGGGCGCGGAGCAGTTA
>CAIYBQ010000368.1 GCA_903924445.1 uncultured Armatimonadota bacterium
AGAATCTCCCGGATGGATTGCAGGCTTGTATATTGCCCATCGATGGCGTTCTTTCTGTACCAGACGTGACGGAAGGGCTGGTCCCGACAGAGTACCGTCTTGTGCTGACACAGCGATTTGAGGATAACTAAACGATGTTTAAAGCGGCGCAGCCAATCTGGCTACAAAATCAGCAAGATGAACAGAACATCATTGTTGCAACGACGGCTGAGTTTAGATTAGCAAAGCTTCAAACTAGCGGCCGGTTACGCCTGCGTATTGCAGGGATGACCCGCTACCGTGTCTTTCTCAATGGAAAATTTCTCGGAAACGGACCAAGCCGTGGCCCACATGGTTTTCATCGCATCGATGATTGGGACCTCTCACGTAAGTGCACACCTGGTGTAAACCTCATTGCAGTTGAGGTCGCTGGCTATAACGTCAACTCGTTTTACACATTGGATGCACCATCGTTTCTGGCATTTGAAGTCACCTTAAATGAAAGGGTCATTTTTGCTTCTGGGCGGGATCCACTCGTGATGTCGCAGCGGATTGAGCGTGCCCAACGGGTACAGCGCTATTCCTTTCAGCGGCCATTTACTGAGATTTGGACACTGCGCCCTGGCTGTGATGACTGGAAAACCAACGGAATTCCGATAGCCGATGCTGGCGTTTATATCGGGCAGGGCGGCATAAAGTTCATAGCTGCCATCGCGCCACTTCCGATGTTTGACAAGCTGACTCCAAGCCGCTATGTTGCCGCTGGAAAGCTGGCGCCGACGATTCCGCAACGTGTTTGGAAGGACCGCTCGCTCACGCAGATCAGCTCGAAACTAAAGGGCTTCCGTGAACAGGACATCCCCTTAGTTGTCACGACGGAATGGCAACAACGAAAATCTGTTCAGATTCAAGATATTGCTGCACCATACGTCGATGACTGGACATCGCTGCAACGCGACACCTTTCAGATCATCGATTTTGGTAAAAACATCACCGGATTTATTGGGCTCAACCTCAAGAGCAAGGCCGCCGCTACCTTAAATCTGCTCTTCGATGAGCTCCTCACCGACGGTGATGTCGATGATAAGCGACTTGGTTGTGCGAACATCGTTGAAGTCAACTTTGAGGCTGGTGAGTATTCCTTTGAAACATTCGAGCCTTACACATTCCGCTACCTAAAGGTAGCAGCGACCAATGGACCGCTTGACTTTGGCAGCGTGTTTGTTCGTGAGCTTGCTTGCCCGGATGCTGACAAAGCAATGTTCGACTGTCCGGACGACATGCTCAAGCTGATTTTCGAAGCAGCTCGACAAACCTATCGGCAAAATGCCATTGATATCTTTATGGATTGTCCAAGCCGCGAGCGCGCTGGGTGGCTTTGTGACAGCTTTTGGAGCGCACGCACCGGGCATCTGCTAAGTGGTCATCAAAAAATCGAAACGGCTTTCCTCGAAAACTATGCCCTTCCACAGTCGTTTGCTTTCATCCCCGATGGGATGCTTCCGATGTGCTATCCCAGCGACCACAACGATGGAGTTTTCATCGCGAAC
>CAIYBQ010000369.1 GCA_903924445.1 uncultured Armatimonadota bacterium
CGGAACGACATAGTGATTACTCCAAGGATAGATTTTATTGAAAATGCGTACCAAGTTGGTACAGAGCATGATGTTTAGAAGCGGCCTTCATCCACGAGGCGCTTCGCGGCATTGATTGCCAATAGATACGAATGTGGGCCGAAACCGGAAATCTGACCCGTGACGACCGCTGCAAGATACGAAACATGCCGGTATGCCTCGCGGGAATGCACATTGCTCAGGTGAACCTCAATCGTTGGAAGGCGAACGGAGCGAAGAGCATCTGCGATTGCAATGCTTGTGTGCGTATAGGCTCCTGCATTGATAACAATGGCATCCGCCCAGTCACGGGCATCGTGAATCTGGTCAATCAGGACACCTTCGTGGTTACTCTGCTCGATGCGGACTTCACAGCCAAGTCGCTTTCCCTCCTGCACGATGAGCTCATTTAGCTCATAAAACGTTACGGAGCCATACACATCCGGTTCACGCATGCCCAAAAGGTTTAGGTTTGGCCCGTGGATGACCAGGATTTTGATGGGCCCGGATGGGGAAAGCTGCATTGATGTCACCGCTCCTGATGCGCTGCGATGCTTTTTTGACCTGCACACGGCAACTACGCGGTGTGCATCAATTCGCAGGGTTGAACTTTGCGCGTAGTATATCGCCGCCAGCGTTCGGCAGATACAATCATCGGCATGAATGGACCGACCTTGAAGGTAGCAATTATCGGCGCCGGTGTGATGGGGCAGCAGCATGCCCGCTCATGGACACAGGTGCCCTATGCCACTGTTACCACCATCTGTGACTTCAACCATGATGCCGCAAATAAGCTGGCAACTGAGTTCCATGCGGTGGCGACCGCTAGTATCGATTCTGTGCTCGCATCCGATGTTGATGTCGTAAGCGTCTGCATCCCCACCTGCTTCCACACTGACACCGCGGTGAAGGTTTTGGAATCTGGCAAGCATTTGCTCCTCGAAAAGCCGATGGCCCTTACGGTCGAAGATTGTCACACAATCGAGGCTGCAGCCGAGGCATCCGGTAAGCTTCTCACCATCGGACAGGTTGTCCGCTTCTTCCCCGAGTATGAGAATGCTAAGCGCGCCGTCGATGCTGGTGCCGTTGGAACGCCGGCTGTTGTGCGCTGCCGCCGCGGAGGGATTTTTCCGCTTTGGGGCACGTGGTTCCACGATGTCAACAAGTCTGGCGGAGCCATTTACGATGTCGGTATCCACGAGATTGACTGGTTGCTTTGGCTCTTTGGCCCTGTCGAGCGGGTCTATGCCCGTTCCCTTACCGAATCGCTTGGCGAGGACTGCAAGCAGGACTTTGCGCTCGTGACTTTGCGCCACAAGAGCGGTGTCATCTCGCACATGGAAGCCTGCTGGGCGGATCCAGTGGTTTCGTACAACGCATTTGAAATCGCGGGGGATGGCGGCTTGCTGACCCACGATTCGCGAAATAACGCGACGTTGTTTATCTCGACGGCCGAGAAGCAGGAAGCGATGTCGCCCCTTGCAGATGCCGATGAGCCATACAACAAGCAGATCGCCGCATTTGCAAAGTCGATTGTCGACGGGACGCCACTTGCGGTGACGGGCGCGGATGGCCGTGCGGCCATTGCCGTCGCTGCTGCCGCTCTCGAATCATCCCGCACACGAAAGGTGGTCACTCTGTGAAAAACATCGTTCTACTTTCATCCGCCCACCTCCACGCCGATGCGTATATCCACGAGCTGAGCACCGTCTCCGATGCCCGCATCGTCGGTGTGTATGACAACGACCCGGCACGCGCTGAGGCCGCTGGAACCCGCTACGGAATCCCCGTCTTCCTGGCCCTTGATGCAGCACTTGACGCATCCGATGCGGCCATCATCTGCAGCGAAAACATCCATCATGAAATGTTCGCCTTGGAAGCAATCAAGGCTGGCAAGCATGTTCTCTGTGAGAAGCCGCTGGCGACAACGCCTGAGGCAGCGCTTCGGATGGTTAATGCCGCAGATACCGCAGGTGTTCTCCTTATGACGGCATTCCCGTGCCGTTTTAGTCCGGCTTATCAGCAGTTCAAGCAGCTGGTGAACAGCGGAGCCATTGGGGATCTACGTGCACTGCGCGGAACCAACCAGGGGATGTGTCCAGGTGGCTGGTTTGTGCAGAAGGAACTCTCGGGCGGCGGCGCTGTGACAGATCACACCGTGCACGTGACCGACCTGTTGCGCGACCTTACGGGGTCTGAAGTCGAGAGTGTTTATTGTGAGCTTGGCAATGGCCTGCTTCACGGCGACTTCGAAGACACGGGAGTGGTTACGCTTGAGTTCGAGAAGGATGTCTTTGCGACTCTCGATGCAAGCTGGAGCCGTCCGAAGTCATTTACGACGTGGGGGAATGTCACCCTTTATGCTGTCGGGAGCAAGGGCACGCTCGAGATGGACATGTTCAACCAGGAAGGGATGCTCTACAGCGACATCAAGGGCAAAGTGGGCGTCCAAAACTGGGGCTCATCGATTGATCGTGGGATGGTCGCAGCATTTGTAGAGAGCCTTCTCAGCGGAACGCTGCATGAAAAGGCTGCAAGCGGCACCGATGGCCTGCGCGCCGTCGAAGTGGTGGAAGCGGCTTATGCAAGTACCATCGCGCTGCAGCCAGCCAAGGTGAACCACCGCACCTGATGTAAAACTGACTAGCAGTTACGAAGAAACCCCGCATGGCTTGCTTGCCGCGCGGGGTTTTATGTTTCTAATCCAATGTGTGGCTCTCTAAGCGCGGTTCTTCCACCGGTCCAGCAGGACTGCGACGAGCAGGACGCCGCCACTCGTGACCAGCTGCCAGAAGGCATCGATGTTCTGAAGGCTCATCGCATTCTGCAGGATGCCCATGATTAGCACACCAACGACAACACCCTGGATGCGGGCGATGCCACCCGTGAGCGAAACGCCACCCAGGACGCAGCCACTGATTGCTTGAAGCTCAAGGCCCTGTGCCGCATTCGGCTGACCGCTTGAAACACGGCTTGCTGCAAGCACACCAGCGAGGGCAGCGACCATCCCCTGCAGCAAAAAGATGCCAATCTTGGTCTTCGTGACCGAGATTCCCGCGAGGCGTGCGGCTTCTTTGTTTCCGCCAACGGCAAGCGTGTTACGGCCAAAGGTCGTGCGGTTCAGGATGATGCCAAACACGACAAAGATAATCGCCATCACCCAAACAGGGGATTGTAGCGAAAGCGGCGGTACTCCGATGGGAATCAACAGCTTTGCTTTGCCTAGGCCGCCGAATGCCTCGTTCGAGATACCGATTGAGCTACCCTTTGTGATCAGGAGCGCGGCTCCGCGCACGACCTGCTGCATCGCAAGCGTTGCAATCAGCGGGTTGATCTGGAACTGCGCGATTACGATTCCATTGACCGAACCAATAAAGGCTCCGAGTGCGAGTGGAATGACGACGGCTAGGAAGATATTGCCTGTTGCGTTGATGACAATCGCTGAAACTACACCCGCGAGCGCGAGCGTGCTACCAATCGAAAGGTCAAAGTCTCCAGCCGCAAGACAGAGCATCATGGTACACGCGACCATCCCGATGGTGGAGATACTCATCAGGAGCGCCGTGATGTTGTTGGTACTTGCAAAGTGGGGGACAAAAATCGCACAGAGGAGGATCATGATCACGCAGACCAGGCCCATTCCTCCCTTTTCTAGCAAACGCTTCATTGTGAATCCTCTGCCGACGGGAGCGCCGCCGCCAAACATCGCTCAGGAGTCGCTTCCGAGCGCGAAAACTCAGCCGAAATCCGATTGTTCCGCATCACATAGACACGGTCACAGGTTCCAAGGACTTCCGGGAGCTCACTCGAGACCATCAGGATGCCGATCCCATCGGCACCCAAGCGGTACAAAATGTCGTAAATTTCACGCTTCGCTCCGACATCGATGCCGCGAGTTGGCTCATCCAACAACATCACCTTAATGTCTTCGCTCAGCCAGCGGCCTAGAATCGCCTTTTGCTGATTTCCGCCGGAGAGGTTACGAATTTCCTGCGTAAGGGATGGCGTCTTGACGCGCATCGCGGCCACCTGCTTTTCAGCATTCGCCTTTTCTTTGGCATCGTTTATCCAGATACCACCAAGGCCTGCATAAACCCGGCGGATGCTCAGGTTGATGTTTTCCGCGACGGAGCCCATCGGGATGATGCCTTCATGCTTGCGGTCTTCGGGGCAGAGGACGATGCCATTTTGGATGCATTTGCGCGGCTCGGCGTAGATACGGTGGAGGAGCTCGCTGCGTCCAGCGCCGACGAGTCCAAACAGGCCGACAATCTCGCCTGCGCGAACCGTGACGCCTTCGTGCTCAAGGAGAACATCACCGGCAGGTCGCGGTGTGTAGCCATAAATGTCCGTGATGTCCCGGCCGACCATGTCTTTTACGAGCTGGTCGATACTGACATTTTCAAGAGACGAATACGTAACGACGTGCTGGCCATCGCGAAAGACGGTAGCGCCATCACAGATGCGTTTGATTTCATCCATGCGGTGGCTGACATAGAGGACGACCTTGCCGGCGGCGCGCAGCTCGGCAATACGGTCAAACAAAGTGTCGGCTTCACGTGCAGAGAGGGAGCTGGTTGGTTCATCGAATGCGACAACGCGTGCATCCCTAACCAACGCCTTGGCGATCTCAACCATTTGCCGCTGCGCGAGCGAGAGGTCACCCAAGCGCGTTTCTGGACGAACATCCAGCTTGATACGCGCGAGGGCTGCCTTTGTGTCAGCAGCCAGCTTTGCCTTGTCAACAATTCCAGACTTCGATGGAAGGGCGCCAAGGAAGAGGTTTTCGGCTACAGAGAGCTCATCCACAAGGTGGAGCTCCTGATAAATCACACCAATACCGGACTTTAGGGCATCCGCGGGAGTTTGGGGCGCATGCGGTTTGCCATCGATAGTGACGACACCCGATGTCGCAGCATGCACACCGGCAAGGATCTTAAGAAGTGTTGACTTGCCGGCGCCATTTTCGCCGCAGAGTGCATGTACCGTCCCGGCAGGCACATCAAAGGTGATGTTTTGAAGTGCCTGCACACCCGGGAACGACTTGCTGATGTCCTGAATGGACAGACCACTTGAAATCGGCATGTTTTA
>CAIYBQ010000370.1 GCA_903924445.1 uncultured Armatimonadota bacterium
GGTCCTGGACTTCTTCAAAAGCCAGGGTGCGGACCTGATTCCAGTGACCATCCCAGCCAGCGAACCGGGGTTTGCGGCCCTACCGGACATCATTATCGGCGCGGAAGGGGCGGCAGCATTTAGTGATCTGATCTCCGATGGCCGTCTCCCTAAGCTTGTCCAACAGGATGACTGGAACTGGCCGAATACATTTAGGATTGGGAGTTTGATACCGGCGGCGGACTATATAACCGCAATGCAGCTGCGCTCCCAGCTGCAGGACCGCATGGATGTGGCGCTCCGCGGCATCGATGTCTACATCACCCCGGGTCTCGCGATGCCAAACATTACCTGGACTAACCTCACGGGACACCCGACGGTGATCACTCGCTGCGGGATGTCGGACACTGGGATGCCTATTATGATTGAGTTTACGGGCAACCTTTGGCGTGAGGATGCAGCGCTACGCGCCGCATATGCGTGGGAACAGCACCGCGGCAGCGACCATGGCTGGCCAGAAATCGATGCTGCCCCGATGACTCCGCCTGCACTCAGTAAAGAAGCCTGATGAAACGAAACACCGCCAGGGGATAAACCTTGGCGGTGTTTTACTCTAACGGACTAGATCATTACCTAGTTCTGGCAGTTTTGATGCCAGGGCGTCCTACCCGGATCGGGCAGCGGCAATGGGTACTGTCGCATCAGGTCAACCCCGGACCAAGGCAAACCACAAGGCTCTGAGACCACCTGCCCCTTTGACATCCACTTTGCATGGCCATCAAAAAATGTCGCATTTACGCCACCTGTATGCCGTGTCAACGCGAGGACAGGTTCGCCAAAGCCCGGTTTGTTGTAGAGGTTTTTTGGTGGCTCAAACCAGGAGTCATCGAATGGAACACCCTTTTCGGTCACGACCACGATGTCGGCTGGGCGTTCGACTTGCGCGAGTGTAAGGCTTTCCGCAGCGCGGTTTGCAACGTAGGAACGTGGCTTGCCATCTGCGCCATTTGGTTTCTTACCGCTGTCTGATGGACAGATCAACAGCGCTTTGTCGTTCGCCGTGTATGGCAGGATTTGATTCCACCAACGGTTGGATGCGTTTGCGCCGAGAGCCGCCGCAGGATTTACACGGCTACGGTCAACATTGTGACCAAAGAAGAAAATCGTGTCATCGTAGTCGCTGAAGTACATCTGCAAACCAAGCCCAAGCTGGCGCATGTTTGACATACAGCTGGCCGCTCTCGCCTTCTCACGCGCTTGTGCAAACACGGGGAAAAGGATGGCTGCGAGAATCGCGATGATGGCAATAACGACGAGGAGCTCGATGAGCGTAAAGGCACGACGTTGCATGACTTAACATACGTCACACAAATAATAAATTACACCCATAAATGTTAACTAATCGCGTTATTTGCTTTATAGCGCTAAAATGTCAATCCGCATGACCCATCTCGAACGCACCAAGATCAATGCCGCACGGTTGTCCATCGGTGTTGGTGTCTCTCTGGTCATCACAAAAGCTGTCATCGGACTGCTAACCCACAGCGTTTCGATCAAGGGTGAGGCGGTTCACAGCGCCACCGATGTTGTTGCGAGTTTGGTTGCCTTTGTCGCGATTCGGAAGGCCACGGTGCCTGCGGATGATGACCATCCCTACGGACATGGCAAGATTGAAAGCCTCTCAGGCCTTGCCGAAGCCATTATCATCGGCGCAGCGGCCATCGCGATTGCCGTCGAAGCAACGCGCAGTCTCCTTGGCGATGAACCTAACATCCATGTTGGTGTGCTCGGCATCGGCATCATGATCGCCAGCGCATCGGCCAACTTCGCCGTCGCGACGCACCTGAGCAGCGTCGCGCGCAAATCGGATTCGCCTGCCCTCGCAGCGGATGCCAAACACCTTATGGTGGATGTCTGGACATCGATGGGCGTCCTCGCGGGTCTGGTTGCGACAAAGCTCACGGGCTACAACCGCATCGATGCGATTATTGGTTTCGCGGTTTCATTAATGGTCCTGAATGCCGCGTGGCATATCGGGCGTGGTGCAGTGGACTTTTTATTGGATGGCCGTTTACCGGATGACGAGATTGTCCGAATCGAGCGCATTTTCAATGAAGACGAGCGTGTGCTAGGCTTTCATAAGCTTCGGACCCGCAAGAGTGGCGCTGACCGCCATGTGGATGTGCACATTCAAGTGGATGATGACCTATCACTACGGGAGGCGCATCAGATCACGGAAGAGCTCGAAGATGAGATCCGAAAGGTCCTTCCGAACACAGAAGTTGTAATCCATACAGAGCCCTTTCACGAAGAGCAGCTCCACCAAATGGAAATCGAACATCGGCGCGGACGCGAAGGCGGCATCATCACCTCTAAGCGATAAAGAGCATCATCGCGTCGTTTGCAAACATCGTCCCGTGGCGCGTCAGGCGCACCGCATCCCCCGCCACTTCCAACAGCCCGGCATCCACGCCGGCAATGAGCTCACTTGCAAAGAGTTCACGAATATCCAGACCGTAGCGATTGGATACATCGGTGAGCTGAACACCTTCCGGAAGACGCAAGCCGAGCATCAGCGTTTCGCCAATGCTCCCGGCGAGATCTGGCGTCTCCGTAGTTTCAAACGCAAGTGGCTGATCGGAAAGTATCGCATCAATGTAGCGGCTTGGGCGCATCACATTGGTCGTGCGGTCTATATTGTCATAGCCAACAGCCCCCGCACCAAAGCCCCAGTAGGCGTCATTGTTCCAATAAACCCGGTTATGGCGGCTTTGCAATCCGTGCTTTGCGTAGTTACTCAGCTCATAGCGGTCGTAGCCAGCATTTAGTGAATGGTCCATCGCAAGCTCAAGCATCGCCGCTTGCGCCACATCGCCAGGTAATGCCATCCGGCCACGCTGCAGCCGCCCCCAGAACGGCGTCTTCTCTTCAAGAATGAGGCCGTAGATCGACAGATGAGGGACATCCAATGCAAATGCGTGTTCAAGTGTCCGTCGCCAGTCAGCGAGTGTTTGACGTGGCAGACCGAACATCAGATCGATCGAGAGGTTGTGGATGCCAGCGGTACGGAC
>CAIYBQ010000371.1 GCA_903924445.1 uncultured Armatimonadota bacterium
AGCCGATCGTGCATCCGTGTATGCATGTATCGGGCGTCTTGAAGAAGAGACGGGAAACATGGCTGCGGCGCGTGCACAATATGCGCTTGCAATCAAGGATGACCCGGACAATGCTTGGGCGAAGACGCGACTGTCGCAGCTGAAGTAGAGTTAGCCGAGCGGCTAGGTGGCGTGATGTGTACGGGAGGGTTTGAATGAGCTACGAGCTTCCGCCAGAAGAGCAGAAGAAATATCGAACAGTTGAGACCATTTTGATGGTCGTCTTTGGTGGCTTAATTGTCATCACGGTTGTCGCCGTCGTCTATTCGAAGTTCCGTCCATTGCCATCCATGATGCCTTCATCCAAGGCATCCGATGCAGCGGTTGCATCCCCGAGCCGTGACAAACAGGCGGAAGAGCAGAGGATTCCACCACTGCCACCTGCACCGCGGTAATGTCATCGTTTTTGAAGCGATGAAATGACACAAAGAGCGTATCGGGACCCCGATGCGCTCTTTGTCATTCTTACCAGTCCAGCGAAACTAATCGCGGATGGCTACTGTGTAAAACTGATGGCAGGCAGTAAGATTAGCAAGTGCATCTTCGGGTGTGAACGGCATTGGAAGCTCTTCAACAAGTGCCGCAGCAAAGTCATCCAAGCGGAAGAAAACACTTTCCTCGGACTTGTGAACCGTTTCCTCACCGCCCTTGCAAACGACCCAGTCATCTCCCTCGGAGCGTAACCAGCCGTCTGTGCCGACGATACGCATCCAGTGAGCGCCGCCTCCAGGATTCGATGACCACGTGTCTTCCATGACGACGCTGACAGGACCGCTTGGCGTCTTCAGGCGTAGGAGAGCCATTCCGTAGTCTTCCATTGGTAGATCTTTGTGCAGGCGATTTCCGATATGTCCTGCAACCGCATCCACTTCAGCATTGAGGGAAAAACGTAGCAGGTCGATAGCGTAGATGGCATGGTCCATCCACGCACCCGTATGAATCATTTCCGGGTCAATCCACCAGCTTGGCTCACCGGATGCTCGACCTTCCCAAGGAGCAGGGAGGCCGCCATTGCCGACTTGATGAACGCTCAGAACACGCCCGATGGTTCCTGATGTCAGAATGTTTTTGAGGGCGAGTGTCTTCGGATGGAAGCGTTGGATACCTTCAAACGATCCGTAAAAGACATCATTTTCTTCAGATGTGGTAATGACCATTCTAAGGCCATCTAGTGTGTTACTGGTCGGCTTGACGCCAAGGACGTGCTTTCCGCTTTCCATGACATCGAGCGCGTAGTCTTCCGCAAGCGCCGTCGGAGCGCAAATCAGCACACAGTCAATCTCCGTGTCGATGAACACCTGGCGCGGATTCCGGAGGAGGGGGACATCCGGATATTTTTCCGCTGCCCATGCCGCGTGGTCATCGTTTTCTGTACAGATAGCGACCAGCGTGTTTTCAGTCGATGCTGCGAGAACCTCACAAGCACCAAATGCCGTGTACCAGTGGTCAAGGCCTAAAATCGCAAAACGCATCGTTGTCGTTTACTCCTCATCTGCGGCGGCAGCATCGCCACCCGCATCATCATCCCCGCCGGACTCCGCCTCATCAAGCATCGCCTCAAGCTCATCCGTGCTGACTTCGCCATCCATGCCGCTTGCCATTTCCTTCATGAAGGAACGGATTGCCTTTGGGTCATTTTCATCGAGGCGGTCGGCTGCATCTGCGAGGTCATCAAGGCGTGAGTCCTCTGAGCGTACCCGCGCAAAGCGCGAAACACACTTCCGGACATTGGTCGAGCCGCAGCGCGGGCAAACAGGGGGTGCCGGATCTGCTACGACACCGATGAGAACCGAAAACTTTCGTCCGGTCGCACAGTCATCACACGTAAACTCGAAAATGGGCATGCGCTATTCTACATCTGGAGGCGGATTAGCGGCAGAGTGGTTGCTATTTGACCTAACTTTAGGCGGCTTCGTGCCACGGCTTCGGCTGGCATAGTGCCACATAAAGCCCATCCGGCATCACCATGAAAATGCCACAGATGTCGGTTTTGCCTTTTTGTTTCCCGAGAGCGGCGACAAATGTGTCCACATCTTTACCTGCATTCCGTCGCTTTACGATGTGTAGTCTTGCATCGTGTTCGCGGAGGATTGGGGTGACGTGTCGGGGCTTGGCCTGAACGAGGGCGATGACTTGCCAGATGGATGCGAGCTGAGGGTTGATGTTCGGGGGCGTTTCACCGGCGGTCATCAGGTAATCATCCATCGGGGATGCAAGCCCACCCGATGCGACTTCACAGAGAACGCCAAGTGCGCCAGCCCGGCAGAGCGCAGGGTGTGGGTCGAGTATCCACTTTACCGCTGCGAGGTCAGGGAACATCGGGACTTCATCAAAGCTTGGGCTGACGGTAAGGCCAGTGTCGACAAAGTGGACATCCCCGGATTGCCACGGCGTTTCGATGCCTACCGTCAGGATGCACTCTTTGCAGTCTTTACCTTCGGCCAGAAATGCGTAGGCATCACCGAATTCCATGGTTTCGTCATCGGGGAGGCCTGTCGGAAGCTTCGCTAGGCCCATCCCGGATGTCGCGACAAAGTCAGCCCAAACATCCACTGGTGGCTCGAGGCTGTCAAAGGAACGGTTGTTGCGGGTGCCATCCGCGCGGCGGCTCGGGTCGTAATAAATCACGGTGCCAGCAGCATCGGCGGTCCGGCAGTCCCCGTGGATAACCGTTACACTGCCCGGCGTTGGGCAACGTTCGGCATTGATGGTGGCAAAGTGGGCCCGTGCTGGGTCTATTTCGTAACAGGTTACATTGAGGCCTGTTGCTGCGAGCTGAAGCGCTTCGATTGCACAGCCGGCGGCGATATCGAGGACGGGTCGCCCGGTGGATGCGAGCAGCATCGCATGAACCGTAACAAGTCCGGGGCTGGTCGCCATCGACAGGCCATCGTCATCCGCGAACAGGCGGTCTGCAAACGCAAAGCCCCGTGTTTCTGCGCGTTTGCGGATGTCCCGGATGGTTGCGAGCGCGGATGTCTGCCCGGGAGTCATGTCTGGAAATGCTTTGCGAAGTGCCAGTACGGACGATGCCTTGTCCTTGATGTCCCACGCAGGGTGGTTCAGGATGAGTTCGGCCGCACTGGATGTCGCGAATTCAGCATCCGAAAGTGTCAGAACTTGACTCCGAGCTTGGCTTCGGCCCTGTAGTCGTTTCGTCCATTTGGGGATGTAATCGCACGGTTGTTTATCATCGATCCACTGAGGGAGAAGTTGAACGAGTTTGAAATGTTGTGGGTAAACCCGAGGGAGTAGGTGGCAAGGCCCTTATTAATGGATGGTCCGTAGGCAAATGTGTCTTTAAAGCCGCCGGTCAGCTGGGTCCCTGATCCAAAGCGCCATCCGAGTGTCAGTCCGGCCTCCCCAAACTGTGGAGCGCCGCCTGCCTTCGCGATGACATCCGCTGGCGTTCCCTTGAGCAGCTCGGTGTCAGCGTAGGTTCCGCCAAGTTCGAATGCTCCCAATTTTGCCGAGATGCCATATTCACGCTTTTCAAGCGGGTTGAACTTGTCTTTTTGCGCAGGGTCATCTGGGTTCAGGATGTACGAGCCGCGTACCGTGACACCCTTGAATGGACGAAGGGCAATGTTGGCATTGGCGCTGTCACGATTTGCGGCAGCATCACCCATATTGGCATCCCGCATACGCAGGAGTCCATCGACTTGAAAGAGTGTCTTTTGTCCACCCAGCATTGCTGCAACATCGGTGGTGTCAACCTGCTTTTGACCATCGGTGAGGCTTTGCACAGATGACTGTAGCTTTGTACCGGGGGCTGGCACGAGCTCGGCCGTTGTTTTGGTGGTCGCGACATTTCTGGATGGAGCAGCGGCACCAACGGGCGTGATGATGCCGGTTGATTGTTCATTGGCAAGCGTCAGTCCCTTGATAGGGTTGAACGACACTTGGAAGCCATTGCGGTTTTCCAGAGCGTAGCCGGTTTGGTTATTAAAGTTGGAGACCGTTACGGCAGCATTTTGGCCACGTCCCCAGATGGGTGTCTGGAGTGTGACGGCGGTGTCACGGGACAGGCCGCCAGCCTTGGCATCTTCCTTGGTCGTTGCGGTTTGTCCAACGGCTGCCTTGACATTTGCGGTACCGAACTTTGAGGAAACATCCACTTTGTCGAGGACTATTCCTGTTTTGTTCGCTGCATCATCCACGAAGTCGCCTTGGCTGCGGGTGACATTCAAGCCCACCGGCATGTTCTTCCGTGGGGCAAGCTGCAAGCCAACCGTCTGAAGGTCGCCGGCATTGGATTTCTTACCGGATTCGCCATCGGTGCGCTGGAACTGGTAGGCAAGCTTGGCATTACCAATATGCTGACCCAGATCAAGCTGGTCAGTGGTCAGGGCAAATGCCGAGCCATCCTGCAGCTGCCGGGTACCATCCGTACGCTTGAGGGCAAGCGATGGCTGTCCCTTGCCACCACCGTAGCGGAGCTGGGATGTGTTTGTATCTGTGATGACTCGGCGTCGATCGACGGTGGCGACATCGGTTTGCAACAGATTGCTCGAAAAATCAAGCACACCGACCTTCGTGGAGAAGTTGGTCGTGTCGGTCATTGTGCCGATGCGGATGCCATTCGCGTCCGTTTTGACATCCCCGCCGCGGTTGAACGACAACCCAGGAAGTTTGCCGCCACCATAGGAGAACTGAAGCGCCTGTTTGTCGGAGAAGCCTGTCTTACCATCCGTGCCAAGAGCATCCATACGGGTGATATCAGCGGCGATTTTCGCACCACCGATGGCACCCGAGAAGCCTATTTCATTGGTGTCGGTATCGATACGCTTGTCGCCAACATACGTGGACTGATCGGTACGCCCAAGCTTGAGCTTTGGAGCACCTTTGAGCATGCTGACAGGAACGACAAAGCCAACCTTTTGCTGATCAACGACGGTGGTTGCCTTGTTTGCACCCAGAGTGTTAGAACGGAGGCTTTGAACGGTGAAGTCACTCGTGCCGAGGCGTCCACCGAGGTCGGTTTGAGTAGCATCGACAACGGTCTTGTTCCCAGCAGGGTCGACCATGGTATCGGATGTTTGGAGTAAGCCAAGGGATGGTGTACCGCGCTTGGCATTACCTGCGAAACCAAACTGCAGACGTGAGCGATCAGCCGCTGTCTTTTTGCCATCCGGGGTGTACGTCTCGTTCACCGTATTCTGGAAACCGAGTGCACCGCCAGCGATTTTGGTGTTGAGCTGGGAAACATCATTGGCCGCGCCGACCAATACGCCCTTGTCATTCCGCTTGATGTCATCGTTGCGGTTGAACCCAAGCAGCGCTGGCTGACCCTTGCCACCGGGCAGGGAGAAGGCTGCGGTTTCCTGCTCATTGCCAAGCGTTGACTTGTTACCGGCTAGCGTACCCGTACGGTTGACGTTGTAGGAGAAAGCCGAGCGGCCGAGTGAGCCCGCGATGTTGCCCTTGTCCGTGGCGGTTAGCGACCGGTTGCCCGCAGCATCGAGGCGTTCATCCTCAGCACGGTTCGCAGCAAAAGCCATCAGGCCATTTTTACGCGTTGGCAAATTCAAGCCAAAGTTGCGTTGATCAGCTTGCGCCTTGCGGCCATCCGGGAGGATGGTGTCTGTCTGTGCCGTATTCAGCTGAAGTCCGATGCCACCAAGCACAGTTCCAAACGATGACTTGTCGGTTACCGAGCGAGTTATCTTGCCAGCTGCATCGGTGGTCTCATCATTGGAGCGGTTGAAGCCAAGCCCTGGACGACCCTGTTTGTCAGCTTGCGCCAAAGCGAAACTCAGCGTTTCGTTTGCGGTCGCAGTTGTATTCTTCCCAGTCAGGGTTTCATTGCGGGTGTTCTTGTAAGCAAGTCCGAGCGCGCCAAACTGCTGTCCAAGGGCTGCGGAACGCCCGGATGACCCGGTCGTCACACCTTTGACATCGGTGGTCGAGGTGTCGTTATACGCGAGGTTTAGTGTCGGCTGACCTTTGCCACCGCCGAGCTTAAAGGCAGCGATATCCGCGAGGGTACCGTTTGGACCATTTAAGTTACGGGAGTCGCTGTGGTTGAACGACAGGCTTGCGTTGTTCGATGGCGCCATCCGCCCACCGAAGTTGAGCGCCTGTAGGGCATCCGTCATTCCAAACGTCTTACCAAACTGAGGTGCGAACTGCTTACCGCCACGTTGGAAGCCAAAGTCGATGCCGTTTTTATCGGTGCCACCCTTGTAGCCCAGCTTTACGCCGGCAAGGTTTTCTGCAGCCGACTTACCCGCAACACCACCCGGTGCTGCCGTCTCAGGAGCGTAGTAGAAGTCTGTCGACAAGCCGCCACCAAGGACACTTTGTTTGCCGGCATAGCCAAGGACCAGGCGCGGCATGTTGTCACCGGTGCCACCAGTGAATGTCGTCATGTTGAGGTTGCCCATTCCGAGGGCAGCCAGACGGAATGTCAGCGGCGCGGCCTGAGATGGGTTTGCGTTACGCTGGGATGACTCAGGGTAATAGCCGTAGGAAACACGAATCACTTCGCTGCGCTTGATAACACGGTCAAATGTGATCTCGCCGGTTGCTGTGTCAAGGACATAGGCAGCTGTACGCTGAGGGACATTGTCCACCGTTACCCAGACCGGCTGACCCGGTCCAAAAAGGAAGTTACGGTAGGACAAAACATAGGGGCCCTTTTTGTCCTGGCCAAGGAAGGCATCGGACATCTGGGATGGTGGCGCAAGGTTTGTCAGGCCACGAGGCGCGGCAGACGTGTTGAACACTGTCTGGGCATGCACGGCAGGGGTCACAGAAACGACAATGCTCAGGGCGATGACGCAGCTAAGTGGCTGTACCAGCGGGGTGACCCGGTTGGTGCATTTTGGCTGCTTTCCTTTGATGTTTGTTTCCATGATTTTATTGTCGTGTGGGATGGCTATTTTCCCTACACTACTTCAGACGTTTATTCTACGCTTTTGGTTTCCCAAACGGGGCCGAATTAATGGCTGGTTCCTGTGCAATTTTGGACGCTATATAAGGAATACGCGCGGGAACCATGTAGCGTGACGAACAAGATAGAGCCGGTAGGGAATTTATCCTGCAATCCCGGTAACACCACGTCACCGCGAAGTACGCTAACACTTCACATCGCAGCGGTATTTGAACGCTGCTTTTTGCCCCGTCCATGTACTGAAAATGGAGTATCCAAACAGAGCTGTAGGCCTTTGCGGTTACCAAGCGACAAAGGGACGTTGCGTTGCCCAACCGTGTTACCAAACCCTATCAGCTGGTGGAATCACAAACCGCAGGACTTTCAGGCGTTGAATTGTATTCTCCAGCTCTAACACCAGATAGATTTGACAATTACAAAGGATGCTTCGTACGATGTAACGAATGCTGATCCTGGACGCAACGATGCGTCCTTACGAAGGTACACCATGAAACAATCCGTCTCTCCTGTGACGCTCATCCTCGTTGTCATCGCCACCATTGCTGTCATCTCTGGTGTCTTTGTCCTCGTCACAAATGGCACGCAGGCAAAGCAACAAGCCAATACTGGACCCGGTGGGATGCCAGCGGATGTCGCTGCGGAGTTCTCGAAACGCATGGGTGTAGCAAATGCCACTGGGCCACAGGCAGGCGGCGGGGCCACAGCACCAGCGACAAAATAAGTTGCGTTGAGGGATTCCTACATGTAATTGCCGGAATGTTTCCAAGGCTAATGCATTCCCGTTGTTGAATGACGCAATCACATCGTGACGGTGTTGTCGCGATGCTGTTTCATTCCAACGTCGGAAAGGAATCTCCATGCACTCTGCAAAACTCCGTGAAACGAAAGCCTTTACTCTTATTGAGTTGCTTGTCGTCATTGCCATCATCGCAATCCTCGCAGCCATCCTCTTCCCCGTCTTTGCACAGGCACGAGAAGCCGCACGGCAAACCGCCTGTCTTTCAAACCTCAAACAAATCGGCCTCGGCATCAAACTGTACGCTGCCGACTACGATGAGCTCCTCCCGATGGGTACATACAACTCGGAGCGTAACTGGGAAGTCAACCCGGATGTTGCAGGCAATCAGGGCTGGAATGACTGCACAGGCTGGTGGGCTGGCTACAATATGACCGCTATCGATGGCGGTCAGCCGCTCAGTGGCTGCGCCTACGGTGGGGACTTCTACCGAACCCTGATGTCTATTCAGGTCTTTCCGTACACCAAGAACAAGCAAATTTGGTACTGCCCGTCGGATAAAGTACGACGCTTCAGTAATGCCAATGTCGCTCAAGGTCTGCAGTCATACCAATGGTTTCCAAACTGGGTCTACAACACTTGGTGTCCAGGAAGCACTGCTGGATTCCCAGGGCCCTTTCCCTGCGTGAACTACAACGGTGAGGCACGCAATCTTCACAATGAACCCGTTTCTGAAACATCCAACTGGGTAAGTGAACGGATGATTTTGATCGAGAGGGGAGCATTCGGCTGGGATGGCCCAGATGGCTGTGGTGGATCATGTAAAAATACGAACGTCAACCATAGCCGTGGCTACAATGCGGTCTACTTTGATGGCCACGCGAAAGCGATTGTCTTTGGCAAGAAGTGGACAACCGTTCCTGCAACAGGATGGGGACCTGATCGTGCTCCTCGATGGGGTGAGTTCTGATTCTCAATCAACGTTCAAGGCGTCCTTGGTCATCTAGGACGCCTTTTTTTTGCAATGGCTATGTATTTCCAAACAGTAGTTGCAAAATAGCAACAACCCGTCGTTCGATGACCGCTATACTGGAAACACCAAGACGCATTTTTGTGCAACCGTGGTGATTTCATGATGTCAGACTCCCTCGCACTCTCCGTTCAAGGTGTTGGAAAATGCTACCGCCTCAAGCGCGGTGGGCAGGCATCGACCACGATGGCGGAAGCCCTCATCCAAAAAGTACGCGGAACCGGTGATAGCGGCTACGATGAATATTGGGCACTGCGTAATGTCTCCTTTGATGTTCGTGCGGGAGAAGTCGTCGGTCTAATCGGACGCAACGGCGCGGGCAAAAGCACAATGCTAAAGCTCCTCAGCCGGATCACACAGCCCACCGAAGGCACGATGAAGCTCTACGGACGCATCGGGTCCCTCCTCGAAGTTGGCACCGGCTTCCACCCCGAGCTCACCGGACGCGAAAACATCTACCTCAATGGCGCCATCCTCGGGATGCGTCGCCATGAAATCGATACCCACTTCGATAACATCGTCCAGTTCGCAGGCGTCGAACGCTTCCTTGAAACACCTGTAAAGCGTTATTCAAGCGGGATGTACGTTCGCCTCGCATTTGCCGTCGCCGCACACCTCAACCCGGAAATCCTCGTCGTGGATGAAGTCCTCGCGGTTGGAGATGCGGACTTCCAGCGCAAGTGTCTCGACAAAATGCAAGATGTGGCAAACCAAGGGCGCACCGTCCTCTTTGTTAGTCACAACATGGCCGTCCTCCAAATGCTCTGCACACGCGGGATCCTGCTGCAAAACGGCACCGTGGGCCTCGATGGCACCATCGAGGAAACCGTCGGCGCCTACCTCCGCTCCGTTGAACGCAATGCCGGCACAGATGTCCGCCTGCGCACAGATCGCAAGGGACTCGGGGATGTCAAACTCA
>CAIYBQ010000372.1 GCA_903924445.1 uncultured Armatimonadota bacterium
ATGATGGCGGTGAATGTGCGTGCGCCTCTCTTGCTGATTCAAGCGGCGACGCCGCACATGGCGGCAAATGGCGGCGGGCGGATTGTGAATATCGGCTCGGTGAATGCGTGGTGTGGCGAACGGAACCTGCTGGCGTATTCGATCAGCAAGGGGGCGCTGCTCACATTGACGCGCAATCTGGGCGACTCTCTGGGTCCGATGGGCATTCGGGTGAATCAGATCAACCCTGGCTGGGTGCTGACGGAGAACGAGATCAAGATCAAGCGTGCGGAGGGGATGCCCGATGACTGGCCAAACCGCCTCCCGGTGACGACGACTCCGAGCGGCAGTCTCATCGACCCCGATGAGCTTGCGGCCACGGTCTGCTTCTTCCTCTCCGACCTCGCGCCACGCGTGAGCGGCACCATCATGGACTATGAGCAGTACCCGGTCATCGGAAGGAACCCTCCGAAGGTGACGGTGTAGGGGGGGATGAATAGGTGTTATTGGGAATGATTGGAGTACAAAACAAGTAACTGAATGCAAATGGAAACAAACGATTCCCTTGTAAATTCGAAATCCAACGACCTGATTACCACTCTGTCAGAAGTAATTCGTGCATCAAGGAAAAAGGCGTTTCACGCAATAAACAGCGTACAAGTCCAAACTTGCTGGTTGATCGGACGCCATATCATTGAATTTGAACAAGACGGATTGGACCGTGCGGAATACGGCAAAGGCATCATCAACCATGTTGCCGCAAGCCTAACGATGGAATTTGGAAAGGGCTTTGATGAACGTAACCTCCGCAATATGCGCCCGTTTTACTTGGCATTTCCAAAATGGAACGCACTGCGTTCCGAATTAAGTTGGACGCACTATAGGCTACTACTACGCGTCCCAGCTGCTGAAGCACGGGACTGGTATGCAACAGAAACGGCCCAACAGGGATGGTCAACGCGTACACTTGAGCGACAGATTGGTACTCTGTATTACGAACGTTTATTGACATCCAACGGTAACGAGAAGTCACTTGACACCGGCAAGCAAGTCGGAACCAAAGACTTCATCAGAGACCCAGTTATCCTTGAGTTTCTGGGGTTACCCAACTCGGGCAAAACACTTGAGTCAACGCTTGAGCAAGCTCTCATTGACAACTTACAGGGTTTTCTACTTGAACTGGGCAAGGGATTTGCTTTCATTGGACGTCAAGTACGAATCAGCACCGAAACCAAAGACTTTTATATAGATTTGGTGTTTTACAACTACATCCTAAAATGTTTCGTCCTGTTCGATCTAAAGTCAAATGAACTCACTCATCAGGATATTGGTCAGATGGACATGTACGTCAGGCTTTTTGATGAAACCCGACGTAGAAAAGATGACGGGCCAACAGTTGGCATCATCTTATGATCGCACAAAGACAGGTCAATTGTCCGCTACTCTATTCTTCATGAAAATGATCAGCTCTTTGCGACAACGTACAGACTGGTTCTCCCAACGGAAGAAGAATTGCGCATGGAACTTCAACGCCATCAGGAAAGAATCGCCGATCAGTTTAATGGAGACAACCACCGAAACTAAGGACACACGCTCTCATCCCACACTATCCCGGCTATGATAGTCACAGATTGATCTCCATGGGTGATGTGTAAGCAAACCGTCCAAACCGGGAAAGCGAAGTGTGGGATGTTCGAACAGGTCTTTAAAAATATTGATGATGTCCTTTGGAAGGATGCCGGTTGTACGAGTGAGCTCGACTACACCGAACAGTCCTCCTGGATTCTGTTTCTCAAATATCTCGACAGCCTCGAGTCGGATAAAGCCATCGAAGCCCAGCTCGAAGGCCGCTCCTACGACCACATCATTTCCGGAGATTTCCGGTGGGATGTCTGGGCGGCTCCCAAAACTGCAGATGGCCGTATCGACCACAACATCGCACTGACCGGCGATGACCTCCTCGAATTTGTCAATCATAAGCTCTTTCCGTTTCTACAGAGCTTTAAGGCGCGGGCATCCGGTCCTAATACCATCGAGTACAAAATCGGCGAAGTCTTCAGCGAAATCAAAAACCGCATCCAGAGCGGCTACAACCTACGCGAAGTCATCGACCACATCGACACCCTCCGCTTCATGTCGCAGACGGAAAAGCATGAGCTCAGTCACCTCTATGAAGTCAAGATCAAGAACATGGGGAATGCTGGGCGTAATGGCGGTGAGTACTACACGCCGCGCCCGCTGATCCGTGCGATTGTTGCGGCAACCAACCCGCAGCTCGGTGAGACGATTTGTGATCCAGCCGTTGGCTCCGCAGGCTTTTTGTGCGAGTCGTTCGACTATCTGGTCAGTAACAATCCAAACCGCACCACCGCGCAGGACCGCGTACTTCAGGAATCAACCTTTTACGGCAAAGAGAAAAAGTCGCTCGCCTACGTCATCGCGATCATGAATATGATCCTGCATGGCATCGAGGCCCCAAATGTAATTCATACCAACACGCTGACCGAGAACCTCGCCGATGTTCAGGAGCGCGACCGCTTTGACATCATTTTGGCAAACCCGCCATTTGGTGGCAAGGAACGCAAAGAGGTTCAGCAGAACTTCCCGATTCGCACGGGTGAGACGGCATTTCTCTTCCTCCAGCACTTTATAAAGGTCCTGAAAGCGGGTGGGCGCGCCGGGATTGTCATTAAAAACACATTCCTGTCGAACACGGACAATGCGAGTATCAGTCTGCGGCAGAAGCTTTTGGATGAGTGTAATCTCCACACGATTTTGGATTGTCCGAGTGGGACATTTCTGGGCGCGGGTGTGAAGACGGTGGTGCTGTTCTTTGAGAAGGGTTCGAAGACCAAGGATGTTTGGTATTACCAGCTCGACCCGGGTCGCAATATGGGCAAGACAAACCCGCTCAACGATGCCGACCTTGCGGAGTTTGTCACGCTACAAAAGACGCGTGCGGATTCGCCAAAGAGCTGGATTGTAAATGTGTCGGACATTGACCAAAAGACGTTTGACCTCTCGGTGAAAAACCCAAATGGCGGTGAAGAGGTTGTGCACCGGAGCCCGCAGGAAATCATGGCTGAGATTGCGGCTTTGGATGCCGAGAGCGCGGATGTGCTGGCTGCTATCAAGCAACTTTTGAATGTGGAATAAGCCGATGGCAACAAATATTGATGTTCTTGACCGCGAAGTTTGCAAGTGGCTGCGCAATCATGACCCCCTTGGATTCCGCGGCGTGAAGCGGCAAATCAACACCCCCGGCGAAAAGGGCAATATCCGTGATCTGGCCACAGCTACTCAGCGTGTGTGCCTCTCCAACCTTGAGAACCTCAAAGCCCTGTTGATTGGGCAAGCTCTGCCACAGAGTGAACGCCTCATTCGTCTCAGCCAGATTGCCATTAGTCAAATGAAGCTGCTTAGCACCGATGAACGCGCGCCTCAGCTGCTGGAAGGAAAGCCTGCCAAATGAATACCTTGGATCACAGGGAAGACGGACGTGCTGGCATGAGAGCAGGGTGGGAAGTTAAGACGCTAGGAGAGGTGTGTGACAGATTCGTTGATGGTGACTGGATTGAATCCAAAGACCAATCAGCAAGTGGCATACGACTAATTCAAACTGGAAATATCGGCGAGGGCTACTTTAAGGACCGAGATGAAAAAGCACGTTACATATCTGAAATTACATTCAGACGACTTAGGTGCACTGAAATTTTCAAAGGTGATTGCCTGATCTCACGACTACCTAACCCCGTAGGTAGAAGTTGTATTCTTCCAGAGACTGGCGTGCAGATGATTACGGCCGTCGATTGCACCATTGTTCGATTGAATAGACTATGTATCATTCCGGAGTTCTTCAACTACTATTCGCAATCGCATTACTATCTTCAGAACATTTCCCAACTTTGCACAGGTACGACTCGTAACCGGATAAGCCGTAGTAATCTTGCAAAAACACCAGTCCCCCTCCCACCCCTCGCCGAGCAGCAGCGCATCGTTGCCATTTTGGATGAGGCCTTTGAGGGCATCGCGACGGCGCGCAAGCATGCCGAGCAGAATTTACAGAATGCCAAAACGCTGTTTGAGAGCCACTTGGAGGCCGTGTTTAGTCAAAAGGGCGAAGGCTGGGTGGAGACGAAGTTGGGTGATGTTTACGATGTTTGGTCAAGCAAGCGGATTATCGAAACTGATTGGACCGAAAGCGGCGTTCCATTTTATGGTGGACGGGAAATAGTCCAACTGGCCAAATATGGAACCACAGTAAGTAATGCGTTCATATCCGAAGAAAAATTTCAAGACTATGCTTCAAAGTTTGACATGCCACAGAAAGACGATGTACTAATCACCGCACGCGGGACGATAGGCGTGGGATATGTAGTCAATCATGGAGATAAATTCTACTACAAGGATGGAAACATCATTTCCATGCGAGCGAAAGTGGCTTCAAATCCGTATATTTTGCTA
>CAIYBQ010000373.1 GCA_903924445.1 uncultured Armatimonadota bacterium
AAGGCTGGGAGCCATTCGCGAAAGCATCGACATTTCAAGGAATGTTGCCAACGGATCGGGCACGCCTGTTACTGCCTGTTGCGTACGTCCATCCGGCCAGACCAACCGGGGCGCCGCAAGGGTCATCGGATGGGTCTTGATGCTCATCACCAGCTTAGCAATCGCGGCTGGTTCTACGCGTGCATCCGGGTTTAGGAAAAGCAGCATCTCCCCTTTTGCACTACGCGCAGCTTGGTTACAGCCCGCGGCATAGCCGACATTTATGGCGTTTTTGACCAGGGTGATACTTGGGTAGTCGCGGCTGATGGCATCAATGGCATCCGGCAGGCTGGCATTATCAATCACAACCAGCTCAAGATTTGCTGCGCTTGTACTTGATAGCAGGGCATCAAGACAGGTGCGGAGGTCATCCGGGGTGTTCCAGTGAACGATGCAGACGGTGATTTCCGGAGTCACTACGCTACCCTGGAGCGTGTTATCCCGGACAGTGGCAGCCTAGTCATCCAGCTCCACAATGCCAGCTTCCCGGAGGACGCGCTCAGCCATAAACACGGGGCACTTTGCCCGCACTGCGAGGGCGATAGCATCGGATGGACGTGCATCGATGTCAATCACAGCATCCGCATTTGCCGGTCTTACGCGAATACGTGCGAAGAATGTCCCTTGCCAAATGTCATCGATGACGACTTCCTGAATCTCAGCCCCGAGGCGATCGATGGTAATGCGCAGGAGGTCATGTGAAAGTGGCCGGTCTGTGGCTTTTTCTGCCAGTCCCTGAAGGATGGACATCGCTTCGAACGGCCCGATAAAAATCGTGACCGTTCGGCTTTTGTCATCACGGATCCGGATTGCTGACTCGCGAATCGGCCGCATCCAAGGCGGAACTTCATCGTCTTCATCTTCATCCGGAGCGGCCTCAAAGACGCCCAGAACTTCGACCGAATGGAGGATGCCTCCTTCCGGGTCGTTGACCGGCTGCTCCGGCTCTATAAAGTCATCTGGTGTCTCGTCGTCCATCAGGGCTTAATCCATCGACTTGGATGCGGGTGCATCCGTAGGCTTGGCTCCAACCATCAGGAGGAAGTCCTTGTTGCTTGGGGTCTTCTCGATACGGTCGATGAGGAGCTCTGTCGACTCCTTGGTGCCGAGGTTTGCGAGGACTCTGTGCAGCTGCCAGATCTTCTTGAGCTCAGCATCTGGGTAGAGAAGCTCATCGTGGCGGGTGCCGGATGCCTTGATGTCAATCGCTGGGTAGATGCGCTGTTCTGAAAGGCCTCGGTCGAGCTTGAGCTCCATGTTGCCGGTGCCTTTGAACTCTTCAAAGATGATGTCATCCATGCGTGAGCCGGTTTCAACCAGTGCGGTCGCGATGATGGTGAGGGAGCCACCGTGTTCGATGTTTCGTGCGGCACCGAAGAAGCGCTTTGGTCGGTAGATGGCAGCGGGGTCGAGACCACCCTGGAGGGTTCGTCCGCTCGGCGTAACCGTGAGGTTGGATGCACGGCTGTAGCGGGTGATGGAGTCGAGGAGGATAACGACATCCTTACCGATTTCCACGAGACGCTTTGCCCGCTCGATAGCAACATCGGCGACTTTCATGTGCTGTTCTGGTTGTTCATCAAATGGGGATGCAATGACATCTCCCTTGACGGACCGGCGCATGTCGGTGACTTCTTCTGGGCGCTCATCGATCA
>CAIYBQ010000374.1 GCA_903924445.1 uncultured Armatimonadota bacterium
CCTCTGATAGGGTGGAGAGGTACGACATGAAACGCTTTGCACTGCTGCTATTTTTAGTGATTGGCCTTGGTATCGCGAGTGCGGCGCCTTGGCGTGGCGCGAGAGATCGCTCTGTAAAGTGTACTACTGGCGATTGCTTCCCGGTGGTCCCGCAGGCGGTTGTGGGCGAAAAGCCAGTAGACAAGCCATCTAGCAATCGGTAGTTCCAAGCACCGTGTGTTCGCTTGAAAGGTTACACCGATGTACGATCAGCGGCCGGTTCTCCCTAAGGAAAGTGTGTTTTTTGGACGCTGGGACCGGCGTCGCCGCGAGAGGGCCATCACGGTCAACAGCGGTAGCTATCTTTACACGCGCTTTTCCGGGGCGTGGATTGCTGCGCACTTCGATGTCTCCCTGAATCAGGCTCCTTTTCCAACGCTTGCTTGGCAGATTAATGACCAGCCTTGGCAGGAGGCTGAGCTTTCATCCAGTGTGCTGCTGGGCCATGGTCTTGGCGCCGGGGTGCACAAAGTGCAGCTGATGGTCCGTGGCCTTGATGAACATCAGAGTCGCTGGAAACATCCGCTGATTGCAAGCGTGACGTTCACCGGCTTTGCCATCGCGGATGGCGGGACGTTTCACAAACCCCTTTCCGAATGGGTGCACCCAAAACTCACGATGGAATTCCTAGGCGACAGCATCACCGAGGGCGTAGTTGTCCAGGAGGGTCACGCAGGGGTAGACCCGGGGATGCCGTTTACGTGGCCGTGGCTTTCGGATGCCCGGATGTCCTATGTTGGGCGTACGGCGGTGCTGCTTGGTGCTGAGTATCGGCAGGTTGGCTTTGGGGCGACTGGGTTGATGCTTGTCGGGAGCGGGGATGCGCCCGGCGCAATCGATGCATTCAATGCGTTTTATGCGGGATGCCCACGGGATTCATGGCAGCCACACATTGTCGTCGTAAATCAGGGCACGAATGAGCCTGGTATTCCGGGCCAAAAGTACACCGAGCACTATGTCCACTATCTTGGAATGATCCGAGCGGCTTATCGTAAGGCAATGATTGTCGGATTATGCCCATTCAACGGCGCACACCGTGATGACATCCGAAAAGCCGTAAAGAAGCGTGTCAGCCTGGGAGATAAGCGGGTTGTGTTCATCGATACAGCGGGCTGGTATGACGGTCCTCTGCATCCAAATGTGGAAGGCAGCGCGATGCTTGGAAAGAAACTGGCTGTTGCTATTAAACAGTTTATATAATATTTATTGATATATATAGATGATTAATTTAATCTGATGCGTACTAAATATATCAAATGCGATTGGATGTCTTTTGTTAGATTCAAAACATACTCATTGACAGTTGTCATCAACTAATCATGTAAGTGACTACTTTTCCTGGCGTCAATCTCCTAGTTGGAGTAACTACGTAAGTAGCCTGATTCCAGATACATCCAGAGGTGAGTAAAAACTACTCGTTGATATTTATTGCTATAAAAATAAGCTCAGTTGTTTCACCGTTGATCACATTACCGCTCACATCTCTAAGCTGAAATGTATCGCAGACATACTTATTGATTATTGTTATGTCTTGTGTGTTTTAGAATTAACTTATTGACGATTATTGCTATGTAATTGACCTAAGCAATAACACTCTTAACCACATTGCCTGCCACATCCGTCAGGCGGAAATTGCGCCCGTTGAAGTGATACGTCAGCTCCGTATGATCGATACCGAGCAGAGCCAAAATCGTCGCGTGGAGGTCATTAATGGAAACTCTGTCCTTGACCGCCTTGTGGCCAAGCTCATCCGTTTCGCCATGATGCACACCGGCCTTGACACCGCCACCCGCCATCCAGCAGGTAAACGCATGCGGGTTATGATCACGTCCCGTGCCGCCGCGCTGAACGAGTGGCAAGCGCCCGAACTCGCCGCAGCAGACCACCAATGTGTCCTCTAGCATCCCGCGCTGCTTCAAATCGGTCAGCAATGCCGCTATCGGTCGGTCGGTTTCAGATGCGAAACCACGGTGGTTTCCCGCGATGTCGGTATGGCCATCCCAGCTCTTCTCGTTTTCCTCACCACCCGAATACAGCTGAATAAACCGAACGCCCTTTTCGGCAAGGCGACGCGCCATCAGGCACTGACGTGCAAAATGCCCACATTCTTTGCGGTCAACACCGTACATATCGCGAACACTCTGCGGCTCAGCTGCAATCTCAAGGGCCTCTGGAGCCGCCATTTGCATCCGGTAGGCAAGCTCAAACGACTCAATCCGCGCGGCAAGTCGCGGGTCTTGCCCAGCGGTTTTTAAGTGCGCTTTGTTCCACTTACCAAGTAGATCCAGCTGTGCGCGCTGCGCAGTGTCGGACTGTGTTCGCGCAAGGTCATCGATTGGCTGCCCCTGATGCCGAAGACCCGTCCCTTGAAATACGCCCGGGAGAAATCCTGAGCCCCAGTTTTGCGCATAGCCCTTTGGGAGGCCGCGGCCAAGTGTATCCACCATAACGACAAAACTCGGCAGGCTTTTATTCATCGTGCCAAGGCCGTAGGTCACCCAGGCACCGACGCTTGGGTAACCCATGCGGCTCGAGCCAGTGTTAATTTGGAAGAGTGCAGGAGAGTGGTTGTTCGTTTCGGTGTAGCAGGAGTGGATAAACGCCATGTCATCCACGTGCTTGGATATTTCCGGAAAGATCTCGCTTGCCCACGTCCCGGACTTGCCATGCTGTGCAAATTGAAAGGGGCTCTTCATGATGGGACCGACGCTATCCGCGAAGAATCCCGTCGTGTTGTCAAAGCCTTTCAGCTCCTGGCCATCCAGTTTTGCTAGCTGCGGCTTGTAGTCCCAGGTGTCGACCTGCGACTGGCCACCATTCATGAACAGCCAGATGACGCGCTTGGCTTTTGCGCCTTTTTGGGGCGTGATGACCTGATTGGCAGTGGCTTCATCCGCGAAGATTCCGGCGAGCGCCAGCGAGCCAAAGCCCGCACCAGCCGCCTGCAAAAAGTCTCTGCGCGTTGGTGTACCGACAAAGTGGGGAATACGCTCAAATGCCATTTCAGGATTACCTCAGGGCGTGGTCGTCTGCATCATCGCAAAGCAAACCCGCGTCCTACACAGAGTCTACCAAAACACGGTCACACTCCCGCAACCGCAAAGCATTTCCATCTGCTAGGATGGCCTATGTTTCGCACGCTCCTGCTGACCGCCACTTGTCTTGCCATGCTATCGTCGCCGCTGCAAGCGAAGGATATTCATGTTTCGCCGTTTGGAGATGACCGTAACGCCGGCACCCGGTCAAAGCCCATCCGCAGCCTCGACAGCGCACTTGCACGCACGGCTAACATCCCAAAGTCGACGATCTGGCTTGCATCCGGTAGGTATCAGCGCACAAAACCGCTTGAACTTGGCCAGCGACACAATCACATGACGCTGAGGGCTGAGCCAAACGCCGATGTCCATATCACCGGCGCCGCACGCATCCCGGTTACTTCCTTCAAACCGATTCCCGTGAAAAGCGCCGATAAACGTATCCAGATGAGTGCTCTCTCACACCTTGTCGTCGCAGACCTTAAAGCACTCGGCATCAATGACTATGGTTCACATCGGCAGTACGGCCACTCCATCAGCGTCCCGACCGCACCGCTTGAGCTGTTCATCGATACAAAGCCGCTCACGCTCGCCCGCTACCCGAATCGCGGAAATCTGTTGATCGGAAAGGTCATCGACCCCGGCTCCATCCCGCGAACGGGAGACTATTCTGAGCGCGGAGGGACATTCACCTATACAGACCCGCGTCACGCTTCTTGGGTGGGCGAGACCGAGATCTGGCTGCAAGGCACCTTCAATTACGGCTTTGCGGATGACTTCTTAAACATCAAAGAAATCGACTCATCCAAGAAAACGATCACGCTACGCCAGCCGCATCTCTATGGCCTTGGCTCTGGCCAGCCGTATCAACAGTATGTCGCTCATAACATCCTCCAGGAGCTGGATGAGCCCGGCGAGTGGTAC
>CAIYBQ010000375.1 GCA_903924445.1 uncultured Armatimonadota bacterium
GCCCCTACGCGGAAGTTTGTGTCAATAAGAGGCATCACCAAAGCCGAACCATAGACAAAACAGAAGTTTCATAACATCCGGCGAGATCGGCACAAACGCGATGCATCCACCCGGCAAGCGCAGCATGCACATCAGCAATTGGCAAAACCATGTCGAAACGCATCCACCCGGCAAGCGCAGCATAGACATCAACAAATGGCAAAAATACAAGGCAATCCCAAACCGTTACACGCGGACCGGCGCAGCACTCTCATCTTAAAACCCGTTTGTTTACGGCAGCAGGCCAAAGTAATAAACGCTGAACGCATTGTTGTAATGACCTGCCACATACCCCGCGGCACCTGTTGAATATGCAAATGGAACATCGGATGTGAGACTTCCCGTCGAGACCTCACGCCCGAAAAATTTACGCACGTAGGTGAGTGCAGCATTGGATGATTTTGCCTGACGCGGTCGGAGCAGAATGTTGGCCGCACCATTGCCATCGATGAAGAAGGAGACAATATCATCCACACGTTCATCATTTGGAAGACCGACGGAAAGCGTCAGGGATGTGTCTGTATGCGCATTTCCAAAGCGGTGCATGACAATGCCTTCGGGACCCGCGGCGGAATGCGTGGTAACCGCGATCACCGCAGACTTTCCGATTGGCAGACAACAAAGCGCAAAGTTCAGGTTTTGATTCTCCGTGTCAAAACGGTCTGTGAGGATGACATCTCCCGTGAGAGGCGACAATGTGACAAGCGATGCGACCATCCTGCCACCATTTCGCTTTTCCGGACTTGGAAGAGGCCCGTACACGACAAGATTTCCCTGCGCATTAATCTTTCCGCTAACAATGGTTGAAAATCGTCCATCAGCACCGGTGATACGGCGGGACCACAGCGTCTTGGCAGCTTTATCAATGGCCTGAATATGCCAATCCATGCGAATCCCTGTACGTGTTTTGACCGGTAAATGTCCGAGCAGGAATGTGTGGCCGTTGTCATCCGCGATCGCATCCGTCAGGCGAAAGTCTTTCCGGAATACAAATCGCTGTGGAGCTGTATCCGCCTCTAACCCCGAAGTGATATGCAACATTTCTGGTGACTGATTCGTTGCCGATGAGCCAAATGCATAGACACCGCCCTGTTGGTCTGAGATGAGTTTGACCTGATGAATTGCTGCTGTATCAAGGGTGACTGGATGAACGCGCTCGAATAAATGCCTTCCATCGGTTGCGTAAACATTTACAGACATATAGCTGCCGGGAGCGAGGTTGCGTGCATTGTTCGATTGCACCGTTAGCCGAGCTGCTACATAGATGCGGCCACCATCAGCGCAGAAAATCTGCTGAGGGGTGGTCAAGATTCCTCTGCCATCGTTGAGCGGTGTAGCCCAGCGGACTTGTCCGCTCTTGGTCAGCATCACCGTGATGTTTTGATGGTCACCATTTGTCTTTGTCGCCATCCCGGCGGCGATGATTTGCCCGGTCGGGCTGATCGCGATGGCGGTGGCGATTGACTGTTTGATGTCGTTTTCGCCAAGCTGGAAGAGCACATTCCGGCTGAGGTCTGAGAGGGGTTTATTAACCGGATGGCTCAGGATTGCGGGGTCGCTGGTCTTCTGAGGCGTATTGATGTACCCGATGATGATGAGCGTCACGATGATAAAGGAGCCGATAGCCGCCGCAGTAAGCTGCGCTCTGGTTGGTAGGTTGAACGCCTTAGTGGGTGTGGTGTCCGATGAAATCGCCTTGAATGGAATCGCAGATTTACCGATGCCATTCAAATCGCCGAGGCTACGGAGTCGCAACTCAAATGTGGATTTATAAGATTTTTTAGGTGGATGTAAATGGGCTTCCGCCTGCCAGGTACGTCGGAGGACTTCGATTCGCAGAATGTCAAATTCCCGTCGGATCTCCACAAACTCTCCTGGAAATGAGGGCAGGAGAACCTTTTCTTTGGCGATGGTATCAAAAGCAATTCCCGCTTCCAGGACAGCTTGTCCATCGATGCTGTTGAGGGCGATGTTCGCGTGGCTGCAGCAGTCCAGATAGTCGCTACCGATGCAGGTGCTGTTAATAGAGACATGGTTTTCGGTGATGGTGACCGGCGGAACGTTTAGGAACGCTGTGGATGCAAACAGCATGGAGCGTCGCCACGTATGGAGAAGGACTGTCTGGCTATTGTGATCGCTCAATGGCCACACGGTTTCGGTGAGCTCTTTGCGTCCAATCTCGCAGTTTGGCGCTGTCGCGACGAGCGCAGTCACGTACCAATGTTTACGTCTGATGTTGAACGGGACGGGTGCCCCCGCTACGGTAACTTCACAGTGGCCTAAGAGGTGTAAAAGGGGGCGCATACAGCCAATGGGTGTACGTTATACCAGCCACCATTACAATGTAAACACACTTAATTATTAATTATAAATCACCAATATTCCCTTACAAGGGCCGAAAGGTGACCAATGGTAGTAATTATCGTATTTCGAGGTGTAATTCAGCGCGCTGCATTGGATGAATGCTGCAGCTGCTAGCGGCGCAGTTTTGCAGTAATTCCAACGCGTAAGCGAGCACACATGGGTTCAAATTCAAAGCGGCCAGATCAACGCCGGAGTTTTGGATAGGAGTCATGTCCTGTAGGGGCAGGCTTCCATGCCCGCCCGGGATGTAAGTCGACAGTGCGTTAGGTGGGCGGACACGGTGGCCGGCCCCGACGCGGAGCTTTTGTTTCAGATTGGCTTGCCGGCTGTGGAATCCGCACCCAGAAATCTGTGCTGCGCCTTCA
>CAIYBQ010000376.1 GCA_903924445.1 uncultured Armatimonadota bacterium
GATGGTCAGGACATCCGGGTCGAGCGCGTGGCGTGCGGCTGCGATGTCATCCGCTTCCCGGCGCATCGCCCGCTTCGTCAAACGTAACCGCGTCCAGTCGACGAGGCGGCGACGGGTGGCATTGCGGACACGCCAGATTTCGCCAAGATCAAGCCGATGTAAGCCTGCCGGGTCATTGAACGCATCCACGGAATTCCAGAGCGCAAGCATTTCCTCCGAGAGGAAGGTCCGGGTATGGATGCCATTGGTGACGCTGGTGATCGGGATTTCATTCACGGGATGTTCCGGCCAACCAGGCCTTGCCATTTCACGGGACACGACGCCGTGAAGCTCTGCGACCGCATTGACAAATCCAGCATTCCGGATCGCGAACACCGCCATATTGAAGCGCTCATCCGTTTCGCTTGGGTGATGTCCACGACCGCGCACATAGTTGAGGTCAAATCCCGCCTGGTCAGCGGCATCCGCGAGGTAATGGTCGAAGAGCGAGCGTGGGAAGACATCAAACCCGGCAGGAACCGGCGTGTGGGTTGTAAAAACATTTCCAGCCTTGGAGATGGTGGCGGAGAGATCAGATGGCCATTGATGCTCTTGAACGCCCTGGCGAATACGCTCGAGGGCCAGAAACGCGCTGTGCCCCTCATTCATGTGGCAGACAGTCGGGCGAAGACTAAGGACATCGAGAGCGCGGAGGCCACCCACGCCTAGGAGGAGCTCCTGCTGGATGCGGGTTTCCTGATTGCCACCGTAGAGATTGCCCGCAATCCACTTGTCGGACTCATTGTTTTCAGGCACAAAGGTGTCAAGGAGAACGAGCTGCATTCGGCCAACATCCGCAATCCAGACCCGGCAGCGCACGCTACGGTGCGGGAGGGTGACATCGATTGTGTGGCCGGTGTCACGCAACGGAAGGTCTTCTGGATGCACGGGCGGGTAGTTTTCAACCTGCCAGCCATTGTTATCGATGTCTTGGCGGAAGTAGCCTTTGCGGTAGAGGAAGCCGACGGCGGTGAGGGGGATACCGAGGTCACTGGATGCTTTGCAGTGATCACCAGACAGTACGCCTAGTCCTCCGCTGTAAATGGGCAAACATTCCGCAATACCGAACTCAGCCGAGAAATAGGCGATGCGATAGTCATCCGGGATCCCGGATGGCTTATTTGTATCCCACCAGGTTTCGCCGGAAAGATAGGTTTCCAGCGCTGCTGCGGCCGTATCCAAGCGTTTGAGAAAGGATGTATCGGAAGCAAGTTCCTGCCAGCGCACGGCTGGCGTGGTTCGCAAGAGGCGCACTGGGTTGTGACCACTCTCCGCCCACGCAGCGTGTCCACCAATACGCTCCCATACGGCGCGCACTGCTGGGTTCCACGACCAATAGAGGTTGTTAGCCAGCTTCGGGAGAGCGCTCAGGCGCTCAGGAAGACGGAGTGGGATTGCGACACGTGTGGATGTGGAAAGCATGTAGCAAGTATATCTGCCAACATTTCATGGGTTTGGCTGATTGCAACGAAAAAAGCCATACCGGTCGTGGTATGGCTTTTCAAAAGTTCGTTCAGCGATGCTGTAAGACTAGTCGTCCCAGGGGCTTTTGGTGTTGAGCAGGATGATTGGCGAGCCAAAGGCCATGAACCATCCAGACATAATGCCAAGGCTTTCCTGCCACGAATGGCTGACAGCCCAGTCTGCACGGCTGCAAAAGAAGCAAAGGGCAATACCGGCCAACGTACCACACCACATCATTAGTGCGCGCAGCGGCCAAGGAATTCGTTCCAGCAATCCAATCATGACATTCTCCGTTTA
>CAIYBQ010000377.1 GCA_903924445.1 uncultured Armatimonadota bacterium
CCTCGATCACCGTATCCGCGCTGCTCGCCGCTCCAATCGTGACCTGCCCAAGTACCGATTGACCCCCGGAAACCGCCGTCGGTGCAAGCGTGAATGTCACAAGCGGTGTTCCGAGAACCGTCAACGTCCCGGATACCGAAAGCCCATTCACCGTTGCCGTGATGGTCCCAATAGTCGTTTTGGTCACACCGGATGTCTGTGCGGTAAACGTTCCTGCCGTCTTCCCGGCTGGGATGACAACCGATGTCGGAACCGTAACCGAGCCCGTGTTCGTGCTCAGCTGAACCGTAAGTCCGCCAACCGGCGCCGGCTCTGTAAGAGTCACCGTTCCTACCGCAGGCTTACCACCGGCAACCGCCACGGGAGCAATCTTTACAAGTGCCGGGCCCGTGGAACGTACCGTAAGGGAACCGCTAACTTCGGAGTCGAACAGCTTTGCAGTGACCTTACCCGTGACCGCCTGCGAAACCGCTGATGTCGTTATCGTAAAGGTCCCGACCTTTGCCCCCGCCTTGATCGCGACGCTTGTTGGAACACTTGCCGGGGAAATGTCATCCGATAGCACCACAACCAAGCCTGCCTTCGGAGCGACACCCGTCAGCGTAATCGTCCCAACCGCCGGCTTGCCACCAAGCACTACCACTGGAGCAATGGAAACCGCTACTACACGCGCCGCCTGAACCGTTACATCTTCATCAACAACAACGCCGTTGACACTCGCCGTGACCTTGGCTTCCGTATCCGCTCCGACCACAAGCGTCTTGGCCGCAATCACCACACTCGTCTTGCCAGCTGGAATCGTCGCCGTTGGAGGCACGACAAATGCCGGGTCATCGGAGAGCAGGAAGACCTTCATCCCCGAACTTGGGGCCGCAGCGGACATCGAAATCGTAACCGATGCCGCAAGCCCACCAGGGACTTTTCCAGGCGTGATGCTGATGTCTGAAAGAACACCCGGAAGCACCGTCAGTGTTCCGGAAACGGAAATCGCATTTCCGGTGGTTGTAATAGTGGCGACCGTTGATGTCGCAACACCAAAGGTCGGTAAGCTCACCGTTATCCGGTCCTGGCCGGCTGGAATCATCACGGATGCAAGTGGCTTGACCGCCGCAGATGATGATTTCAACGCGATGGCTAATCCACCAGTAGGTGCTGGACCTGACAAGCGGATGACACCCGATGCGATACCGCCACCGAGAAGACTCTCAGGCTCAATACTAAAGCTGACAGGACTCACTGGCAGAATCAGCGTCCGCTTGTCCTCAGTATTGCCGGCAACATCCTCCGACCAGAACACAATCGTGTGACGCTTGCCATCGAGAACCAATGGCGTGACATAGGTCTTCTCTGCACCGCCATCCATTGTGTAAAGCGTTCGCGCAATCCCTGAGCGGTTGTCCGTCGCCGGAAGCGCAAGGCTTGTCCCCTTCACATTTGCGACCGGAGTCGTCACCGGATCGACCTGGTCGAGTTTAATGCTGCTGACCTTGGCCGTCTCGGTATTTCCTGCTTCATCAATAGCGTAGTAGGAGAGGGTGTGCGGGCCATCTTCATCGATCGCGATGCGGACATCTGCGCCCGCTGCGATGCGCTCGGTTCCACCATCGATGGTGTAACGGATCTCCCTGATACCGCTGCCGCCTTCGTTATCCGTCGACTGAATCCGCCACTCGGTTAGGGACTTATTCCACCCAAGGGCATTCGGGCTTGGAGAAATCGTGACTTTACTCGTTGGCTTTGTCGGGTCACCCACACTCACGATATTCGTGGTCTCGATATTGCCAGCCTTGTCCTCCGAATAGAAGGTAATCGTGTGACGGTTGCCATCCAGGTTGACCTTACCGATATACGGCTGGGTCGCTGCGCCATCGATGGCGTACTTTGTCGTCGCAATGCCACTGGTCGCATCAGATGCATCCAATGTAAACCACGTCCCCCGTGGCTCGCTGATCAGCGCGGTCACTGGTTTGGTCGTATCGATCTTAATGGTCTCAGACTTGGTGTTTTCTGTGTTACCGATGACATCCGTTGCGTAGAAAGACAGCGAATGGATACCATCCCCGGACACAACAGGAGAGGCCGTTGATCCTGCAACCGTGGATGGCGTGCCATCAATCGAAATGCGAATCTCTTTGACGCCGGAGCCGTTAACGTTGTCCGTTGCTTTAAGCTTGACGGTGACATTGCTCTTGTACCAGCCGTTAAGGCCCGCCGTTCCTGTCCTCGTCTCGATGATGGTTGTCGGCGCAAGTGTATCCGGAGCCTGAATCACACGGGTGTTCGTAAATTCCACATTTCCCGCATTGTCCGTTGACCAGAATTTAACCTCGTGGCGCAGGCCATCCACTTGAACCGTACCCGTGTAGACCTTTGTCGTCCCGCCATCCATGCGGTAAGAAATCCGCTCGATGCCAGCGCGGTCATCGGATGCCGTGAGCGTAAATGACATCCCATCCGCGGCGTAGTTCAGCTGTGAAACCGGCTGAACGGTGTCCTTCTTGACGATTAATTGCTTGGTGGCTTCGGTGTTTCCCGCAAGGTCGACCGAGTAGTAGGTGTATGTATGGATGCCATCCGCTGCGACCGGCAGCTCAAGATAATTCGTTTTGTGCGTTGTCGGTGCATCGGCGTTAATGGCCACGACCAAGTCACGGATACCGAGCCCGACGGTGTCATCCTTGGCGGTGAGCTGGACGTTTACCGGGACGCGGAACCATCCAAAATCATTTGGCGCGACGCTTGTGGTTGCTGTGGTCGTTGGTGCCGCAGTGTCATCCGTGATCCAGATCGCGATACGGCCATTCCACATATCGCAGACATACACGCGGCCCGCCGCATCGAAGGCGACGCCATACGGATACCAGAGGTCGGTCTCTGTCGTCCCTTGTGTACCAAACTTTGAGAGGAAGACGCCTTCTGAAGAGAATTTCTGGATGCGGTGGTTGTCGTTATCGCCGATATAGACATTTCCGTTATGGTCGATGCCGATGCCTTTTGGGGATTTGA
>CAIYBQ010000378.1 GCA_903924445.1 uncultured Armatimonadota bacterium
GATCGGAGTTCTGACCGGCTCGGCGATTTTTATCGCAGATCTGGTGCGTGCGATGTCTATTCCAGTCTCCTTTGACTTTCTTGCCGTCGGGAGCTATGGACCGGATGCCAAAATCAGCGGCGTTGTGAAAATCCTCAAAGATTTGGATTCGCCAGTTGAAAGCCGCCACGTGGTGCTGGTTGAAGATGTGCTGAACCCTGCGATGGCACGGCGTGCCGAATACCTTGCGGAAGTGATGCGTGCACGCCGCGTGGCAAGTGTCCGGATTTGTACCCTGCTTGACAAACCAGATGCACGCGCAAAGGCGGGTGTTACCGTAACCCCGGATTACTGCGGATTTACCCTGGATGAAGCATATGTCGTTGGCTACGGTCTGGACTACCTCGGAAACTACCGGGCATTACCCTACATCGGTATCCTAAAGCCAGAGGTCTACGGCGGCGGCTAAACCCTTACGATATCGGGTCTCGTAAGGACGCAAATCCCCGCATCCGGATTGGATGTGGTATATTCGAGATGCCTGTGCTTTACGTCGGGTATTCTGCGTGAACCTGCCACAGTGTGATGGTACTTCCGCACACATTCCACACATATTTTGTCTGATTCACTGCGTGAGCAGGCCATTGCCTGACCCCTTTGAGACCAAAGCCACCATCGCATGGTGGGCATTCCCTGGAGTTATCCATGCCAAGACCCCGACGCGCTACTGCGACAACCGACACTGAGCCCATTACAGAGGCTGTATCCCCAACCGAAACCCTAAAGCAGGTACTCAATATGGACCCAGATACATCCGATGCTGCTCCGGCTCCTGTCGCAAAGCGCGGTCGACCACGGCGGGTTATTCAAACTCCACCACCAGAGTTCACAGATGTCCCTGAGCGTCCCGTCGCTCCACCACAAGCTGTTGCACCTGCACCACAGGTTTACGCAGATGCACCATCCGATGCCCAAGCGGACTTCCGTGGCGCATCCCCGGATGATGCCCCGCGCCCTGAGCGCCGTGGACGTTTCACGCGTGAGCGTGGCCCCCGCTACGATGCGCCGACGCAAGGTGATCAGGACACAGCCAGCTCACCCGGGAACGAGTCCGATGCAAGTCCAGCGACGCCAAGTGCATCCTATTCAGCCGGGCCGGATGATCTGAACGACCGCCGCGAGCGTCCGCAACGCGATGACCGCCGCGACCGCCGAAACAACAATCCCAATAGCAATGTCAACATCGGACAGGGCCGCGAGCAACGCGAGCGCCCTGGACATCGGATGCGTCCCGGTGGCGCACCGACAGCCGGTGGCCGTGACAAACAACAGCGTGGACGCGGTAACCGCGATCACTACATGGACCTCTCGGACCTCGAAGCGGATGCAGAAATCGTGGATGGCATCGATGCCGAAGGCATGCTTGAAATCCATGCAGATGGCTTTGGCTTCCTGCGTAAAAAACCAACCTTGGCAAGCTCCGATGACATTTACGTCTCACAAAGCCACGTCAAGCGCTACGGTCTCCGAAATGGTGACCTCGTCAAAGGCATCGTCCGTGCACCCAAGGATACGGAAAAGTACCACGGCCTCCTGCGCGTTGATTCCATCAACGACCTCAACATCGAAGTCAGCAAGCTACGCCCGAACTTTGATGAACTGACACCTATCTATCCTGAATCCCGAATCCGTCTTGAGCGCGAAACCAAGCAGGTTGCGATGCGCTTCATCGACATGATTGCCCCAATCGGTAAAGGACAGCGCGGAATCATCGTCGCGCCACCTAAGGCAGGTAAGACAATCCTGCTCAAGCAGATCGCAAACTCCATCACGGCCAATCACCCGGAAATCACCCTCATCGTTCTCTTGATCGATGAGCGCCCAGAAGAAGTCACCGACATGCGCCGGTCCGTCAAGGGAGATGTCATTGCATCCCCATTTGATGAACAACCCGAACAGCACATGAAGGTCGCCGATGTCGCTATCGAGCGGGCTAAGCGTCTCGTGGAAATCGGCAAGGATGTCGTTATCCTCCTCGACTCCATCACCCGCTACAGCCGTGCATCCAACCTCACCGTTACGCCGAGCGGACGAACCCTCCAAGGTGGTCTCGACCCAGCTGCCATCTACCGGCCAAAGCGCTTCTTCGGTGCCGCACGAAAC
>CAIYBQ010000379.1 GCA_903924445.1 uncultured Armatimonadota bacterium
TGACCGCCCTCCGCAACCAGTTCAACCTCGACCTGGTGATCGCGATGGTGCTGGTCAACCGCGGCATCACCCTCGAAACCGCAGAAGCATTTCTAAATCCAAGCTTGTCGCGCCTGACATCGCACGCAACGCTCCCAGGCATCGCCGATGCCACTGCACGTATCCAACAGGCCATCGATGCCGGCGAGCAGATCATGGTCCATGGCGACTACGACTGTGATGGCGTTACATCCGCAGCGCTCGCCGTCCGTGCGCTCCAAGGCGTTGGTGCGAAGGTGAGCGGGTTTGTCCCCCGCCGCTCGGATGGCTACGACCTCCAGCGCTACGGCGTCGATGAAGCAGCAAAGCTTGGCGCAAGCTTGATCATCACGACGGACTGCGGTGTGGGTGCGGTTGAGCCGGTGGCGTATGCGAAAGCACTGGGCATCGATGTTGTCGTAACAGACCACCACCGTCCGGGGAAGGTCCTCCCGGATGCAGTCGCGGTCGTCAACCCGTATATCAGTGAGAGCACAGTTGGCTTTGCGCATATCTGTGGCGCGGGCGTGATTTTCCGCATGCTGGAAGCGTATATGCAGACCTACCGCCCGGATGTGCTGCCGGCGTTCCACAAGAACTTTGTGGACCTCGCGGCAATCGGTACGGTGGCAGATGTAACTCCACTGATCTCTGATAACCGCTTGATGGTGGCGCAGGGCGTGGCCTTGATGCGTACAAATCGCAAGGTCGGGCTCGCGGCGCTGTACTTGGCGCTTGGTCTGGATCCGAACACAATCACGGCGCAGACGATTGCGTTCAACATTGCACCGGCGCTGAATGCCGCGGGCCGGATGGGAGATCCCGGGCTAGCGTTTGAGCTTTTGTCGACCAAGGATGCCAACCGTGCGGAAGAGCTCGCGAGGCGTGTGCGTGAGCTGAACGATTTACGCAAGGCCCAGATGCAGGACATCGTGATGGAAGCGAGCGTGCTAGCGATCAGCCCAGATGTTGCGCATCACCGGGTACTGGTCCTCGCCGGGAAGCGCTGGAACAAAGGCCTTGTGGGACCTGTTGCGAGTAAGATTGTTGACCTCACGCAGAAGCCGAGTATTATGCTAGGCTACGATATCGACCATCAGGTGTACACGGGATCCGGGCGCTCGACGCCGACATTCAACCTCCTCCATGCCTTGCAGGGCTGCGCGGACCTCCTCGAGAAGTTTGGTGGCCACCACCACTCGGCGGGCTTGTCGGTTGCTGAAGCCAACCTAGATGCGTTTATCGCCCGCATCCAGGATGTTGCAGCAGATCTTTTACCCGAGACGCCTCCGCGAGGGGTGCTTAACATCGATGCGGAGATCGTGAACGCAGCAGCGATTACGGAGACATTGCCGCGGACGCTGAGTATGCTTGAGCCGACAGGGAATGGCAACCCGGCGGCGGTGTTTATGACGAAGTCGGCAAAGGTGGTTGAAAACCGCCTCGGAAACTCCGACACGTTGTTGTTAAGTGTCCAGCTCCCGGGCACGAGCCAGCCCTTTAAGGCGCTGCGCTTCCGCGCGAAAGAGTGGCACGACCAAATCAGCACCGGCAGCCTGATTGATATCGCCTACCGCCCAGCCCTGAATGTCTTCCGCGGCCGCACCAGTGTTGATCTGCAGCTGGAGGACTGGCGCCAGAGCGTGTGAGGGTGGGTATTTGAAAACAGCTTGGTTAACCGAATTGGAAAGCCAATCGTAGGGGCAGGTCTCTGTACCATCCCGCTGGCAGTTACGTGGAATCCTCGGACCGCTGTGCCCTCCCGCGCGTGTCGGTACGGAAATGGGATTTGTTGATGCCTATGCTGCGCTCGTCGGGTGGATGCATCGCGTTTGTGCCGATCTCGCCGGATGTTACGAAATTCCCATTTGCTGCTTGGTTCGGCTTGGCTGGTCTGTCGCGCTACCTGGTCATGTGGGGCGACCATCCCCGATGGTCACGACGGGGCTATGTCGCATCGATTTCTTGACTTTGACCATCGGCGACGGTGCCCGCCCTGGCAGCCGCCGATTGATTCCTGGCTTGCAACCACCGATGGCTGAAGGGACCGGCTCCCGGCACGCTCGCTCCTCATTCCACCCGGCGTCGCGCTTGGCACGGTCTTCATTTCATTGTGGATAGACGGCGCACAATCCTCTGCGTAGGGGCGGACCGCCGCGTCCGCCCGCGCGTGTCGGTTTGGAATTGCCTCGTGGTTTTGCCAATTGTTGATGCCTATGCTGCGCTCGCCGGGTGGATGCATCGCGTTTGTGCCGATCTCGCCGGATGTTATGAA
>CAIYBQ010000380.1 GCA_903924445.1 uncultured Armatimonadota bacterium
CAGGCAGCGGCACTTAGAGCTGTACGGGTCAGTGTTGATGGGGCGAGAGTTCCGATTCGTGTTGTTGAGCCGACCGACAAAGATGCCGCAAATCGTAAACGTACGCTGACGTTCAAGCCACTCCGTCCGCTGCCAACCGGAGCGCAGGTTGGTGTCGAAGTGCCTCCTGGGCAGACATTTGGCGAGGGCCCGCGCCCGAGTCTTCAGCAAAGTAACTTCGGCTTCTCAACCTACGGACCGTTCAAGCTCACTCGAAGTCAGTGCACGTGGGACACAAATCAGCCTTGCCGCCCCGATATGCCGTGGACGTTTCAGTTCACAAATCCTGTCGATCCAAAGACCATCACACGGTCACAATTCGAGATTTCCCCAAAGGTTGACCAGTTTGAGCTCTACCCGGGGGGAAACAGCATCACCCTTCAGGGCGCTTTCAAAGGTCGCACCACCTACACCGTTCGGATAAAGCCTGGCATCAAGGATGCCTACGGTCAGTCGCTCGCAGCCACAGAACCGATTACCTTCAAGCTTGTTTCGGGATTCCCAAACATCATCGGTCCACGCGACCCGATGATTATCGCCGATCCTGCCGCGCCTGCCCGAGTTACGTTTAATACCTACAATGTTCGCACATTTAGGGCTGAGCTTTACCAGGTCACTCCCGATGACTGGAATGCTTGGATTGCCTGGCTTGAGCGTGGGGGCAACACTGGAACCCCTCCAGGAACGCTGATTCGCAGCGAGGACATCGCCGTTGGTGGCGAAATGGACCGCTGGACAGAAACCGGTGTGCCACTCGCAGCTGCGCTCAATAGCAATGGCCGAGGAAATGTCATCGTCCGCTGGAGCGCAAGCCTCGATTACGGCACGCGCGTAGAAAAGATGAACGGAGCGTGCTGGGTTCAGGCTACGAAGCTAGGTGTAAGTGCACATCGTGACCAGGACAGGATGCATATCTGGGTCAGCGATCTCCAGACAGGGAAGTCCATCAAGGGCTCAAGCGTCAGCGTTATCCCAAGCGGCCAAACGGGTGTCACCGATGCGACCGGTCTTGCCGTCGTTTCGCTGAATCAAACCACGGGTAAGCGGATTCGCGTCTCAGCCGCAGGCGAGACTGCCTTTCTTCCTAGTGCGATGTACAGCTGGGATGGCAATGGCTTTGTCAAGGGCGGCTACGCCGATACCCCCCTATGGTTTGCGTACACCGATCGTGGGCTGTACCGCCCCGGCGAAACCGTGAGCATCAAGGGCATCCACCGCGTCCGGCCTGCAGCACCAAAATCACGCATCATCATTCCAACATCCAAAACCCAGGTCGCCTGGCAGTTAATGGACTCCCAAGGCACTGAGATTGCTAAGGGAACCGCACCGGTAACGAAAGCCGGTGGCATCACGATCAAGACCAAGCTCCCGGCAAATATGAACACCGGGAATGCGACGCTTGCGTGGGGGGATGGCAGTGTTTCCTTCAATGTTCAGGAGTTCCGACGGCCTGACTTCGAAGTGACCAGCCGCTCCGAGGCGCAAGGCTCGCCCATCATGCAGGATGCTGGAATCGACTTCAGCGCCTCTGCCAGCTACTACGCCGGTGGTTCGCTTGCTGGCGCAGCGGTCAACTGGAATGTCTCCGTCAGCCCGACCACCTATACCCCTCCGGGGCATTCGGACTTTACATTTGGGACGTGGGTGCCGTGGTGGCGCGGCGGCGGGATGTCCGATGTCGTCGATGCCCCAATGGGACGCTTCAGCGGCTTTGGACGGCCGGGCTTTGGTGGCGTTGTCAAGCAACATAGCGGAACCCTTGCAGCGGATGGATCCCACTGGCTGCACGTCGATGTAGATTCCATCCGGCCAGCGAGCCCGGTAACGGTAACCGCAACGGCAAGCATCCAGGATGTCAACCGCCAGGCGCGAACAACGACGTCGACGCAGCTTGTACACGCAGCTGACACATACGCGGGAGTTCACTTCCCAGTCACGTTTGTGGATGCTGGTCAGTCGTTCAAGGTTGCGACGATCGCCGTAACGCCCGATGGCAAAGTCGTTCCCAATGCCGTCATCCGCCTGAAAGCCTTCCGTAAGGTTTGGGGCCTCGATGCCGGCGAATACAAAGAGATAGAGCGTGACACGGTTGCGTGGACGGTTTCGGGTGGCCGCCGGACAGAGACATCGATTGTGCCGCAGCAACCGGGTTCGTGGACGCTGGTCGCAACCATCACCGATGCCAAAGGCCGGACCAACCGTACCGAGCGCACCTTCTGGGTGTCCGGTGAAGACAAGCTTGTCCAGAGCCAAAAGCAGCTTGGTCAGGATGAACTTACGCTTATCCCGAGTAAGCCCGAAGTCAGCGTTGGCGGCACCGCCGATGTCCTGTTACAGGCACCATACGGTCCGACCGAAGTGCTGGTGCAGGTCATCGGGCGCAATGTGCTTTCGACCCAGCGGATGACGCTTCGCCGTGGTGGAACGGTGATCAAGCTTCCGGTTACGGAAGAATGGCTGCCAAATGTCACATTGCAGGTCCATGGCGTCGGTAGCAAGGCGCGTGCGGGAGCCGCAAAGGGCATCATGCAGCCGGCTTTCGCAGATGGAAGCATCCCGATCAAGGTCAGCAAAGCCGAGAAAAAGCTTGCGGTAACGCTTAGCCCTGAGCCAGCTGCGGTTGAACCGGGCGGGTCGACAAAGATTGGCGTGACCGTGCGGGATAGCACTGGAAAGCCTGTTCAAGGCGCGGATGTCAGTGTCGTCGTGGTCGATGACTCTGTTCTCAGTCTTGCTGGTTGGGTGCTTGGTGACCCACTCGCTGCGTTCTACCCAGAGCGTTATGCCGGTGTTCAATCCTTGCAGCTACGTTCATGGATGAAGCTTGAAGATCCCAAGTTGGTCCCAGCCGAGGAAAGTGCAAAATTTCGCGATCAGGGTCTTGATAATATGCCAGGCGGCGCCGCCCGAGGCGGCATGATGGCGAAGAGCGCAGCGATGGCGATGGATTCGCCTG
>CAIYBQ010000381.1 GCA_903924445.1 uncultured Armatimonadota bacterium
ACCATGACAAGCGTCGCGAGCGCCGAGAAGATCGACCCGATGATGAAGATTCCGATGATGGCCACGATGCCAATCACCATCATCAGGCCCTGAGCCGCCGCCGTGTTTCCAAGCCAAAGCCCAGCCAGAAACCAGAGGAGTCCATTTCCTGCTGCCTGACCACCATCCGTAGACCGGACCGGGTGAGCGATTACCTTGCGTATTCCTTGACGAGCCATACACAGAAACTCTGCTACGACACCATCACCCGGAAACGGTAAATCCTAAAAAGTCGTCACACAACCCGAATCTGATGCACATAAACATCCCCGGGGATGTCCAGCCCAAGCCCACAAATCGCACCCTCGTAGTTCGCATTACGGCTTAGCTCAACTGTCACCCACTGCTTTTTGCCGGCGGCGAACACTTGCGAGACTGACCGCTCATTGTCAAACCAGGTCCCGCGCCACGCCGACCATAAACTTGGCTTTGTGCTCGCATCCACTGGTGGCAAACCACGCCAAAACACACGCACGCTCCCCGCAACCTTCGCCGAGATTTGCAGCCGCACACGCTTCGCGGCGCCTGCCTGCCAAAAAGCATACGGACCAAGGAGGCGCAGTGTCTCAAGACCGGGTTCCGGAACCCCGCCCAGCCCGCGGCCCTTTAGCGGAAAGCCAGCATCCGTGCCCGACTCGTAAATCCATCCGCTGCGACGCTCCGAAAAGTCCCACGCCGGGAGTCCGCGCGGCCGCTGCTTCTCCGCCGCCGCCCGAATCTCACGCACATTCCCAACCACAAAGTCCGCACGGTAGTCAAAGACGACATTGTGGTCGAGCACTTCACTTGCAATCGGTGACATATAGCCAGTACTGCCATCCGTTTCGCCACCCACGCCACGCTTACCAGAGAAGCCGCCGTGGAACTCGATGGGACTCTTTACGATAACACCAATGCCGCTGCCTGCATCGTTGACAAGCGCTGCCCACCCTTCCGTCGGGAATGAATTCACCCACGGCCAGCCTTCTTTGTGGTCATTGCGCAGCTCACGCAGCGTATCGCCCGTAAATGGCTTGTCCCCCGTATACGTCATTAAGCGGTGATACGGCCCATTCACATACACCGCCGGGACCTCTTGCGCGCCGCCTTTGTACTGCGTTTTGTCACTCCGCTGGTTGGTCAACCGAGCCTTGTACGTAAACGCAGGACTCTCTGAGCTAAGCGTGATCCACGTCTCCATCGTGCACTCACCCGGGTCATCGTTCATCGGCCAGAGCATCGGAATCGTCTTTACATACAGCGTGTTCGTCCCAATCCGAACATCCACCACTTTCGAGCCGTTGCGGTACGCATCCCCCGTCTGAATCGGATTCCACGGAAACGTATCCCAAGCCTTGCTCTTCTCCTTGCCAGCCTTCCGGTAATTCGGCGGCCCGCTGTAGTACGATTGCTGAATCTGCCGTCCGAGGTCGTGCGAATTAATGATATTCGGACCGCCCGGCACCGAGACGTGCGTGATCGCGCCACCCCACTTGCGGGTTATCCCGACGCGGATATGGGCATTTTCAACAAACTGGATGTCAGGGGTTTGACGTGTGGGCATACGGCATTATCCGATATGCAGACCACGGCGACGATGCGGATAAACCGCGATTCCTTGCCGCCTACCGGCAGCGCTCGGCGATATGCAGCGCGAGGTTGACGATGTCAGCGATTGGCAGTTCGGCATCGATGGGAAATTTCAGCGTCCCTTTGCTGGAAACGTGTGACTTTAGCGGCGCAAGAACGGCTGCATCCGCGCCAAGCCAGCCGTACACAGCCACATGCTTTTCCCAGGCGGCGTAGTACAAAATGTTTTTGCGGATGCTCATCGCCGGCATCCCGTAGCTAATCTTCTCGTGCGCATCCGGAATCGCAGCCCGCAGCGCATTCCGCAGCGCCACAAGGCTTGCATGCTGCGGCCCGGTAAAGCCTGCGATATAGACTTCCACCGAGCTGGGTTTGTCTGCCATCCCCTAATGTATCGCGCGATGCTCCAGCCGGCGTTAGGTGCTGGAAACAGCCATCATGACACGGAGGAGACGCGCTTTTACATCCGCGGCAAGGGCATCGATTCCCGGTTGATCCACAAGCTGAAGAATGGCTTCCGGGTCCATAAACGAGATGCCTGTTGTGGCGTCATCGATTGCCCGAACGACGACATTGCAGGGCAGCAAAAGTCCGATTTCGGGCTCGGCGCCGATGGCCTGATACGCGAGTGCCGGGTTACAGGCTCCGAGGATTCTGTAGGGCGGCATGTCTTTGTCGAGCTTTGCTTTCATGGTTGCTGCGACATCGATGTCCGTGAGCACGCCAAAGCCTTCGGTCTTGAGGGCGGCGGTGACACTCTCGATGGTGTCGTTAAACGATGCCGTTACAACCGTGCCAAATCCAAAACGTGTGTCCATGGTGCAATCCTCTCATGTGGCAGCCTCCCGTGAACGAGGCGTCCCGGCGTGTTCCGAGAGGCTACCATCGAAACAGAGTTTAGGGATGCGTGAAAAGATTCAGGTGGATGTGCGTATTTTTGAGAAGATGTGCTTTCTACACCGGCAAATCTCCGCGTTTGGTCGCGTGCTTCGCCTGCCCATCCGCCGTCACGCAAATTCGCAGACGCGGGCAGGCGTGGAGGCCTGCCCCTACAGGACTTGTCTTGTGTCCGGAATGCAGGCCTTAGTAGTTAACAAATGTCAGTGCTGAGGCAGACCACTTCGCCCACGCTTGTACCGTCACGCCCACTCGTAGGCGCGGGCAGGCGTGGAAGCCTGCCCCTACAGGACCTGTCTTGTATCAGGAATGCAGGCCTTAGTAGATAACAAATGTCAGTCAGCCCTTCTACCGTAACGTCCACTCGAGACGCGGGCAGGCGTGGAAGCCTGCCCCTACAGGACTTTACTTGTAATCGAAATACCGATGACCAATGTCTACAAATCTCCGCGTAGGGGCGGACCGCTGTGTCCGCCCGCGCGTATCGATGCGGTTCCGCATCCCGAAACCAAAAGGCCACCCTGCACGGACAGGCGTCCCGGCCTGCCCGCACAGAGAATCGTCACCTAGCCAGCATTCCGGCGACGGCGGATACAAATACCGATGAGCGCAGCGCCACCAGTCAGCGCCAAGGCGAAGGAGCCAGGCTCAGGTGCGACGTTGGAACTCGGGTTGGAGACACGAAGGTTACTGTTGGTACGATCTGAGTAAGAACCAAAAGAGGTCACCATTCCGCCGTATGAAACATTCGAAGTAGAGTCGATTGAGGAATAGTTACGATAGGCCGTAAACTCAGTTGGGAAACCACTAAGATTAAATTGCGGTCCCGCAGTCATGACCCTTACCTGTTGATCTTTCAAGACTGTAACTGGGTTCACTAGCGTCAGCCAGCTGATTCCATCAGAGCCATCCACTAGGTCGAGTGTGTTAAACGATTGATTTACTCCACCGATGGAATACTGCAACGA
>CAIYBQ010000382.1 GCA_903924445.1 uncultured Armatimonadota bacterium
ATGAGATGATCTTTCGCGATGAGTGTCTCACAAGTGGCGAGACATTCGAAGATGCTTTGTTGCGAATCCGGCTGAAGCGTGCCAAAACCCCTGAGGCAGCTCCAAAAAGAGTTCCTGAAGCCACCATCAAGACGCTCATCGATGTCCTTGGTGATCCCAAACCACCCGTACTGTCCAATATTGACCGACGGCGGCTTGAGTACTTCGAGGATACTTACGGCAAGCAGGCACAGAGGCACCTCCCAGTTGGAAGTGGGAGACGTATAAGCTTGCACGGCGCCCCAGGAACTGGCAAAACCTGGGCACTCCTCGCAATCGCCCGGCAGCATGCTGAAGCGGATAAGCGTGTGCTCTTCCTCTGCTACAACAGAGTCCTTCGGTCAGATGTCAGCCGAATGGTTCGCGGGATGAACAACCGCTCTCTCACCGATAATCTAACGATTTGCACGATTTTTGACTACCTAAATCGATTCAGTCAGCATGTTGGACTTGACATTGATCTGAATGAGAATGTGTTTGATGATTGGGCAGAATTGGTGGCTGGTGAGATTGCCAGCTATTCAGATGATCAGGACAGATTCGATGTCATCCTCGTTGATGAAGCCCAAGATATGCTCGACTACGTTGAGCCAGTGCTGCAGAACTGTATTACAGAAGCTGCAAGTATCGTCATTGGGGTCGGAGTTGGTCAGGAGCTGTACAACAAAAAGGCAAACGTCTCCTGGCTAAGTCGCTATCCGGGAGAAAAGCAGCCGATTATCTGTCAAAACGTGTACAGGTCACCTGCAAAATCATTTGTGGTTGCGCAAGCGATGCGCGAATCCAGCATCAAGAACCGGCGCATAACGCCGAACGTTGAGGATATCGCTGTTGGTCGCTGCATGAATCCCAATGTGAGTGTGACGCTACGAGATGCTTACGGGACAGGACCCGTTTTTCATAAACTCTCGTTTCCCAAGTCTGGAAAGAACTCTGCTGACCACTATGCTCGGCTTCTGACACAATTTATCAAGAACCGACGCAGTAGCCTTCGCAGTGGAGAGACACTTTCTGACATCCTGTTCCTTATACCCAGTCGAAAATCGGAGTACGTGGAATGGTTAAACGAATCTCTCAGCCGCTGCAACATTAAGTCATACAACTATCTGGATGATGCGGCTCGGGACTCTGTGGCTGCAGATGATCAAGTGCGCATTTGTACTTACCATAGTGCCCGTGGAATTGAAGCTCAGATTGTCATCCTGCTCGATCTCAACTACCTTGATAGTGCAGAAACAACGCTTGGACCTATTGAGAATCTCCTTTACATCGCGTTGACCCGGTCGCTGCGCGAGACTTACATAATCGAAAAGGAGCAAGAGGAGTCGGTCTCTGGCAAGATGCTGGAGCAGATTACGACGGAGGTCAACCGCCTATTTACATCCAAAGTTGGTAAGCACTGGTATGAGAAGGCAAACATGGATGAGATCAAGGAATGGGTCGAAGAGCGCTACGGAGCTGCACCTATTCCTTCAGCAACGGCTGCAGCTCCGGACAATGTTGCCGACTCAGATGACGTTACAGGTGAACATCCGCTAGAAGCTGATACTCCGGCAGATGTTTCGGTGACAGAATCGGAATCTACTGATGCTCCAGCACTAACTGAGTCCAAGTGGGATTTACGCGCATGGCTATTGCGATGGATAGAGCCAGTGAGCAAACATTGGATGCGCGGGTCGTCCCCTGAAGAGATGAAAAACAACAGCTGACGTGACAACATGCGGGCAGGCGTGGAAGCCTGCCCCTACAGGGCCATTTTCGAAATTTGAATCGCCTTCGGACAATCGCGGATTCATCCAGCCGCCATCATCAACCGAATAAGCCATTCGTAGGGGCAGGCCTCTGTGCCTGCCCGTTTAGCGTTTCGTCATCGGAAGTCACGGGCAGGCGTGGAAGCCTGCCCCTACACAGAAATTTCGACGAGCGATGCCAGTCATCAGGTGCGGACATCGATAGACATCGATACGCCATTTTCACGAACCGGCTTTACAATCGCGACGCGCGGGCAGGCGTGGAAGCCTGCCCCTACACGGAACTGGAGTTTTTCTCGAGCTGTTGGATTTCTCTACACAACACGCGTCTCAGGCACTTTAGAGATTTACAACTTGCCCCGTCTCTATCGATTGGGCGGCTGCCATTACGATTTTCAAGCTACTCACAGCATCATTCATGTGATCTGTCAGATCAACATCGTCCAGAATCGCTGCTAAAAGATACCGCTGCTCACGCTCGCAAAGGTCATCGTGGTCCGGTTCATCCGTCATATCAATCCGTTCATCTGGACGGGCCATGTCCGCATGATGCCAAAGGATCTGATTGGTCTTTGTGTGCGCGTTAATGTCATCCGATTTCGCACCACTATCTGATTCTGCCATCACAATCGAAACAGATCCCTCAGGCCCAACAACATCCTTGACAAAGAATGCTGTCTCGCTCATCATTGGCCCCCACCCGGCTTCATACCAACCGACAGACCCATCATCAAAGGACACCTGCAGCATGCCGTAATTCGCGACTTTAACTTCATCGGTTAAGTGAGCACCGACCGCGTAAACCTTTGTTGGCCGCGCCTGTGTCATCTGACACATCACGTCCACATAGTGCACACCGCAATCCACAATCGGCATAAATGTCTCCATCAAGCGCTTATGCCAATCCCATGTATCCTTGTTGGACTGCTGATTTAGGTTCATCCGCAAGACAAGAGGGGTTCCTAGCTGCCGCGCGATTTCAATAAAGCGCACCCACGATGGATGGTGACGCAAAATGTAGCCTACGACGACCTTTTTGCCTGTGCGCACGCTCGTATCGACAACGCTTTGGGCATTTTCAATTGTATTTGCCAGTGGCTTCTCAACAAAAACGTGCGCGCCCGATTCCATCGCCTGAATCGCAAAGCTGGCATGCGTATCGGGGAGGGTGTTGATGGAAACCACATCGGGTTTTAGCTCAGCAAGCGCATCCTCGAAACTCGAGAATGTCTTGCAATGCGACAGCTCAGCCGGAAGGGTTCTGTCCGCAATACGACGCTCGCAGAGCCCAACAACATCAAATCCCGGGATCCGCGTGTAGGCGAGCGCATGGCTCATCCCCATATTGCCAAGGCCAACAACCAGTACTTTTAAAGACATTTTGATGAATCATCCTTACCGTTCAGCCACTTGAAACTCGCTACGAAAGACGGCCCATTTCGGCGCACAAAGGTCTCAACCTACGTCCACGATACCAAAAAGAGCTTCGGTAATAGGCACATTTGCCACAGTAAATGGTGATACGTGCTCACATTGTGGACACGGCAGGTCGCCCCTCCACAGTTTCGTGAGACTAGCTCACAACCCCTTTACCGCCGCAAGGTTCTTCTCGAGCTGGATGACCTCTCGGTGCAAGGCCTCGATGGAGCCGTTGGGCGTGTCCAGCGCCGCTTTTACCTTGGGAGTAAGCGGTTTTGCCTGGGCCTCGAGGGGGGCGATCGCCTTTCGCAGCTCCGATGCACGCTCTCGGTAGCGCGCCGTTATTTGCTGTTCGAGTGCTTCATCTGATTTGGTCTTGGCGTGCCTAAACGTAAACCGGCTCTCGACACTGCTGCGCCACATGATCATGGCTTCGGTCGTCGTCGGACCAAAGCCGCTGATCCGCGTCACCACCGCCTCGCTGACATCAAATGCACTCACAATCCCATGACTCGCCAGCGTATTGACCTTGACCGGGCCAATCCCCGCAATCATCCCCTCACGGATAATCGCCCCACGCATATGACTCTCCAGCTGACGTAAACGACGGTCTGCAACCATCGCATCGAGGTCAACCTGCTTCAGACCCGGAAGCGCCAAAAGGTCATCGCGCAGCTTGTCCAGCCTCTGATGCACACCGAGCAGCTCCGTCACCCCACTTGCAAGCGCCCAGCGGCTACGCTCCGCACTCAGCGATGCACGTTTGCTCTTCAGCGCGCGCGCGAGCTCGCCCTGCACCGATGTTGCAAAAAGCGTAATCCCAACCGCTGCCGCACCCACCAGCACCTCTGCTAAAAACAGCTGCGGGAAGTTGAGAAAGCCCACCGCCTCCGATAAACCCACCGCACTCAGCACACCCGTTTTGACCCCGCGGAGCAGCTTCGCCCGCTTTACAACATCATCCTGGACACCCGGCAGCAACGGATTCACCAACCGTGGCAATGTCTCAGCAGACAGCTTCAGACCATCTTTTGTCGCATCGATTTGCCGGCCACACTTCGCCACAAATAGGGACAAGTCGGCATTTGTGTAGAACACCGCGTTTTGCAGCTCACCCTCAAGACGGCACCACGGACACGCCCGCAGGCTGTTCGTATAAAAATGACTATCCACAAGCGAACAGGACTGCAGCGACTGCTCGTACATCTCCAAAATCTGCACCCACTCGACCGCCGATGGCCTTTTGCCTCGCGATACCGGATCAAATGTCACCTCAAACAGCTTCGCAAGCGCGGGATGTGTATCCGTCAGGCGCTTCGTTTTTGGCGGGGCCGTGAGCGGCGTCGTCCGCGTGACCGAATATGCGAAGGCGTAGCCCTTGATGTCATCCTCGATACGCCCTTCACCCGCGCGGCGCACCCCCGCAAACGGATGCCGACCTAGCGCGAGGATCTGAAACAGCATCGTCGCAAGACCAAACGCATCGTGGTCATGCAGGCGCTCGACCATCCGGAAGTCCACCCCCTGCAGCTCGGGCGGCGTGTACTCGCCCGTCCCAACCGTACACGGATAGAGCTTGCCATTGTGCGTGAACTGAAAGCTGTCGGCATCGATGAGCGTCACCAATCCCGCCTGCGAAACGAAGATCCCTGAGCTGTTGATGTCCCCGATGACGCAGCCGAACTTGTGGATGGTGGCGACGGCACGCGCCGTGTTCAGCGCGACGCGCACGAGGAAGCGATAGTCGGAATCGGGAAATGTCTTCTTGCGCTGCTGGTTGCTGAGCAGGTCATTGATGGGCTCGCTCTGCATCACCTTCGGCATCGCGTAACCAACCACCAAGGCTGAATCATCCATCACCAGCGAGAGCGGAAATGTCGCAAAACCGGTGTTCTGCTCCCCGACAAGCTGCAGCATCGCCGCAACTTTCTCGGCTTTCACCCTCCGGTTGGACTCCTTGAAGAGCTTGATCACCTGCGCGGGCTCGGTCGGATGCTGGTAGACATCCCCTTCGCCACCCGACCCAATCTGGTTTGTCAGCGTGATGAACCTGCCGGCGCAGCGGACATTAATGCTCATTGCGTTCGGGCGGCGATGACCAGCGTTTTGTCATCATCCGTGCGGCTGTTGACGGCGGGGCTATCGAGCAGTCCGGCAAGGGATGCGCTTAGTGCTGCCTGATGGCCACTCGCTTGGGCAGCTTGCAGAGGGCGGGTCAGGCTTGCAAATGTCGCCTGATTTGCGGTCTTTGTGCTGAAGTCGAGGAGGAGGCGCTCCATGCCATCCGTGAACAGGATGACCTGATCGAAGGCTGTTTCTGTGATTTGGACATCGATTTCAGCGACAGGTGTGTCCGTCAGGAATGCCGTCTGCCCGGCGTATTCGCCTTGCTGTGGCCAGTGGATGCACTCCCAAATGTCCGTTTCAGGGTGATGAATAAGCGCTGCGCCATCCCCAACGTGTACAAATGCGCTCTGCTCGGGACCGCAAATCGCGAGGACGAGGGTGGTCGCGAAGTCACGGGGTTCGGCATTTCGACACATCGCGAGCTCAGCAATCTCATTCTGTACGTGTGAGAGCATTTTCCGGATGTTGGTATCGGGTGGGATGCTGGCATTTGCGATGAGCCATTTGTGGATGCTGACGACGAGGCGCCGCACGGTGCGCTGGGCTCCGACATTTCCAAAGGATGCGCTACCGGCACCATCACAGGCGATCGCGACGAGGAAGTCGCGGTCGGGACCGGAGAGGTAGCAGGCGTA
>CAIYBQ010000383.1 GCA_903924445.1 uncultured Armatimonadota bacterium
ATTCTGTACATCCAGTGACTTTGACAAAATCGCGATGCTATTTGGCACACCGGATAACAAAACAGAGCGAGACTTTGTAATTATCTCCGCAGTCGGGTCAGATCCATGCACTGGGTAGCCAAGAAGCACATTGATCCAAGCTGGTCGACTTGCAGAGTATTGAAGCGCTGGAGACATCGCCGTCATCAGCCACGCCGGGATATCACTGTCATCCAGACACTTCACACAAGACGATGCATGCGCTAGCTGTTGGGTTGTCCGTTGCGTTGGCTTAGTGCGGGAAAAGACAATACGCTGCGCCACTGGCTGTGCCGGGATAACCGTCCATCCACCCGATGTCGGAAGTGTGCCAGTGGATGCATACAAACCACGGGCTCTGACGGCGATGCCTGATTCCTTCGCACTAATCTCAAGGGCGACTGCACTCTCTGCATCACGGTCCGTAAACAACGCCGGGATGACTTGAATAAAGCGGTCCGGTGTAGATTTGCCCAGAATCTCAATACTGATCTTCGGCCAGCACCATTTAATCGATACCGGGAGCTGCCGTAGCGGTTTGATTGACTTGCCAACCTTGATGCCAAACTCGATCGAGTGCCCACCCTGCCGGATAATGCCATCGGATGTAAGCTTCCACCCATCACTGATGTAAATGTCTTGCCATGTTCCACCAAGGAGCGACTCAAAGACGGGATGCCCGGCTGACTGAATACTCCTCAGCCACTGGGCTGGAAATGGATCTGTAAGCGCACTGGGAGGCGCGAGCCGCGGCAATACATTACGCATGCACTACATATACCTCAGCCCCGTGGCATGTGAAGCCGTAAAAATGGTAACGTCAGGTCATTGTGATGCTGTTGCGAATGACCGATATTCAGATGTGGAGCTGGCACCGCCAGTCTCACCTCCACGTCTAAGCGCCTCGCAATCAGCACATTCCCAGTTCAACAGTACAGGCAGGTCAGACGGACCTGCTTTTTTTGTGGCAAGCTATGTATTCAACTGAAATCACACCAGATCGACAAACATTTCACCAGCTGGCTAAGCAAGGAAATGTCATCCCCATCACACGCGAAGTCCTCGCGGACATGGAAACGCCTGTTTCGGTCTTTCGGAGATTTGTTGACCGCCCAAATGCATTTCTACTCGAATCCGTCGCCGGTGGCGAACGCCTGGCCAGATACTCATTTCTTGGTGCAGATCCTAAATGTAGCTTTCGTGCGCGCGGAAATACGATTCTGTTCACTCAGAATGACTCTGTAACCGAGACCGAGCTGCAATCGGGTGAAGAACCGATGCAGGTGATTCAGAAAATTCTCGGGGATGTACGCTTTGTTGACCGACCGGGTCTCCCACGCTTTGTCGGAGGTGCACTTGGCTACATCGGGTGGGACTGGATAAAACACCTGGAGCCGATTCCTGCAACGGCAGCTGATGATACTGGCGTCGATGACATCCATATGTTCCTCGTTGACACAATGGTCATCTTCGATCACGTGAAACACCGGCTCATCTTTTTGACGAATGCTCACTGCCCGGATGGTGCCAATCTCGATCAGGTCTACGATGATGCATGTGCGGCACTAAATCAGCTGGAAGCGGATGCGCTTGCACCGCGCCCGGATGGCCCAACGCGACACGCGCAGAAGGCTCAATCTCCGCCCCCGGATGGTCACTGGGATATGAATCTCAATCGGGATGACTATGACCGGATGATTTCAACCGCGAAAGAGTACATCACCGCCGGTGACATCATCCAAGTCGTCCTCGCACAACGCTTCACTCGTCCTCTAAATGCCGATCCATTCGATATTTACCGGACACTCCGCGCCATTAATCCAAGCCCGTACATGTACTATCTGCAGTTCGATACCGGGACCACACTCGTCGGCGCATCCCCAGAAGTCCTCGTCACAGAAGATGACCGAAAAGTTACGATCCGGCCAATCGCAGGAACACGCCCACGTGGAGCATCCCGTGCTGAAGATGACCAGCTTGCAGCCGAGCTTCTAGCGGATGAAAAAGAGCGGGCAGAACACATCATGCTCGTCGATCTCGCACGCAATGACATCGGACGCGTATGTAAATACGGAAGCGTTCGCGTTGATGAGTTGATGGTTATTGAGCGCTATTCACATGTGATGCATATTGTTAGCAATGTTGTTGGTGAGCTTGCACCCGATCGTAATGCATTCGATCTCCTTCGGGCTACTTTTCCAGCGGGAACACTCTCAGGGGCCCCTAAAGTTCGAGCGATGCAAATCATTGATGAACTCGAACCCTGTAGACGGGGAACCTATGGCGGAGCGATTGGCTATCTGTCCTATAAAGGCTCGTTTGATGCGTGTATCACGCTGCGAACGGCACTAATTCGGGATGGTCTTGTCCACGTTCAGGCCGGGGGAGGCATCGTTGCTGACTCTGTGGCTGACACGGAATACATCGAAACCGTAAACAAAAGCGGGGCAATCCGACGCGCGGTCGAGCTGGCGGAAAAAGGGTTGGATCAGCGCAAATGATGAAGCGACGGCGCATTCTGCCAGATAGACAACGTCCGCAGATCGACTCCAATGATCTCCAAAGGATGGGGCAGCTGATTTCCAAGCGGATGGTTATGACGTGCCCCGGCTGCTCTGAAATTCTGAGGCCATCGTGTGAGGGTGGAGAACTGCAAATCGGTTCCAGTCCTGATATGACCGGCGTCATTAACAATCAACAAAGCATGCCACGCCTGATATTTCAATGCAAACGCTGCTTTCGCATCGCCGGCTGGATCCAAGGGGATGTCTGGGTACAGGAATATGACCTGGATGATGATGAATCACGCTGGGATCACCTTGAACTAGATGACCACCCTATTGGCGAAAGGCTCCCTGAGTGACATGGAACCGCATAAAATCGTGATTTTTCGCTCTCGAAAGACTGGACTGCAGCCGGATGCCAATGGCGACATGGCAACCCAAATGTCGGGGCTTGTAACAACCGTTCCAGGCTATATCAGCCATAAAACGTTTCACCACGCGGATGGAGAAACCGTGACACTCGGTGAGTTCGAATCCTTGGATGCCATCCACAGCTGGGGGAATCACCCTGAACATAGGGCCGCACAGGCGATGGGGCAGCAACTTTGGTACGAAAACTACGAGCTAACCATCTGTGATATTCACTCCCGGACGACATTCAACCGGGACAAGGCAACGCAATGATCTTTGTTATCGATAATTACGACTCCTTTACGTACAACATCGTCCACTACCTCGGCGAACTGGGCGCTGAAATGGTCATTAAGCGCAATGATATGGTCACCGTGGATGAGATTATTACGATGGCGCCAAGCCACCTTCTGGTATCGCCTGGGCCGTGCTCACCAACTGAGGCTGGCATATCGGTCGAAGCAATCACCCGCTGCGCAGGGCTCTTTCCAATCCTTGGCGTCTGCCTTGGACACCAATCCATTGGACAGGCCTTCGGAGGAAAAGTTGTTCGCGCAGGACGACTCATGCACGGAAAGACAAGTCAGATCCGCCATTTGGACACAGGTGTGTTTGAAGGGATGCCAAATCCGTTCGTCGCGACGCGTTACCACTCCCTCACCATCGAGCAAGCAAGCCTTCCGGACTGCCTCGAAGTGACAGCTACGGCTGTGGATGATGGAGAAATAATGGGCATTCGTCACCGGACACTTCCGATCGAAGGCGTCCAGTTTCATCCCGAGAGCGTCTTGACGGAAGATGGAAAGCGACTCTTGGGGAATTTCCTGAGGCAACGGTGCTAGGTTTCAGGTTGTTGTGACAGCTCAGCTGCCGCATCGTCTCGTGATGACGGGGAAATAATTGGCATTCGGCACCGCACTTCCGATCGAAGGCGTCCAGTTTCATCCCGAGAGCGTCTTGACGGAAGATGGAAAGCGACTCTTGGGGAATTTTCTAAGACAACGGAGCTAGTACCAAGAGCGCAGATGACCTTGATACTGCGCAAGCTACGCTGCAACAAGCCATTTACGCTTGGATTGATCGTCCCAGAAGCTGTTTTGTCGCAGCCGTGATGTCATCCTGACGCATCAATGCTTCGCCGACCAAAACTGCATCCGCGCCTGCATCGACAACTGTCTTTACATCTGCATTCGTCAGGATCCCAGATTCTGCCACAGCGGTGATCCCAGCCCCAAAATGGCTTGCCAAAGACCCAAATGTGCCTAAATCGACACTGAAATCATGCAGATTCCGGTTATTTACGCCGATGAGAGTCGCTCCTGATGCCAACGCAATCTCAAGCTCAGCTGCATCATGTACTTCAACCAAGGCATCCATACCAAGGCTCTCAGCAGTGGTCCGGAGCTCTGCCAGCCTTGCAGCACTCGGTGTGGCAGCGACAATCAACAGGATTGCATCCGCCCCAAGAACCCTCGCCTCATAAACTTGAACCGGATCGATCATGAAGTCCTTGCGCAAGAGTGGCAATGCAACCGCATCCCGCACCAACTGGAGGTAATCCGGGCTTCCCTGGAAGTACGAAACGTCTGTGAGGACACTCAAACACGTCGCTCCACCTTGTTCATAGCACTTTGCGATCGACACCGGGTCGAAATCGGCACGAATTACACCCTTGCTCGGACTCGCCTTCTTGATTTCGGCTATCAGAGCACAGGGAGGCCCCGCGGCTTCGATTGCTTTGCGGAAGCTTCGCGTGGCTGGCATCGCCATTGCACGCTCCATTAGACGCACTTTTTCGGGTACAGATGCCTTCAAGGGCGCAATTTCCGTGCGCTTGGTAGCGATGATTCGGTCTAACACCGTTGGAGTTGAACTCATCCGCGTGACAAACGATTCGATAAGTCAATTAGCTCCTGCAGTTTTGCAAGCGCTGCACCGGATGCAATCGCATCCTGAGCCATTCGGACACCTTCCACCAATGTGCTTGTCTTTCCCGAGACCAACAGACCAGCACCTGCATTGATGGCAATCAAATCCGTACGGGCGCGGTCACTGCCTTTAAGGACACTCAGCAAAATGTCAGCATTCTCTGCCGCATTCTCACCCGCACTTACTTCCTGGGGCGAGCTTTCAACAATACCAACATCCCCGGGATACAAATACCCCGTGGTGACGATGCCTCCCACCAACTCAGCAGTGAATGTCCGACCAAAGGTGGAAATCTCATCCAGGCCCGCCTCACCATGAACAACCAGTGCATGGACACATCCAAGCGAATCCATCACGTGAGCCAGCTGCTCACACAGACTGACGTGATACACGCCAAGGACCTGGCGTTGCGCTCCAGCAGGGTTAGTTAAGGGACCAAGGACATTGAAGACTGTACGGAAGCCAAGCTCCGCACGCACGGATGCCGCATGACGCATCGCTGGATGCAGGTTACGTGCAAAGAGAAATCCGATTCCGATGGTGTCCACGCAGTAGCCAACCTGCACGGATGTCAGGTCCATGGCGACGCCAAGGGCCTCGAGTACATCCGCTGAACCTGCTTTACTCGTCACCGCTCGATTACCATGCTTCGCGACAGCAACACCACACGCAGCACTCACAATGGCCGCACCGGTAGAGATATTGAATGTCTTGATGACATCCCCACCTGTGCCACATGTGTCAATGAGGTTTTCACGAACGGTTGGAACCTTCATCGCACGCGCACGCATCGCCTTCGCAAAGCCTGCAATCTCATCCACTGTCTCACCGCGAACACGGAGACCCGCAAGCAATGCACCAATCTGGGCATTGCTTGCATCACCATCCATGATTACGCCCATGGCATCCATGGCTTCTTGCTGTGTGAGGTGAATTCCGGAAACGACGCGCTCAAGCGCAAGCTGAATCGGAGACATCTCAGACCTCCTTCACCGGTGGTATTGGGGCCAACAGGCGCTCACGCACCTCGTGCAACAAGTCATCCATAAACTGGTCAACCGAGCGACCGCCCAGATCACCCAGCTCACGATGACGAACGGACACATTTCCAGCCGCGATATCACGATCCCCGATCACGAGGAGATACGGAATGCGTGCAACTTGACCTTCGGCAACCTTCTTACCCGTCTTTTCAGAGCGGGAATCAACCGTTGCGCGGATGCCAGCTTCGACCAAACGCGTCTTCAATGCTTCACACCACTCGGCATGGCGGTCGGCAATAGGAAGAATTCGAACCTGTTCTGGCGCAAGCCATGTCGGGAAAGAACCTGCAAAATGCTCAATCAACACGCCAACAAACCGCTCCATCGAGCCAAATGGGGCACGGTGAATCATCACAGGCCGATGTGGCATGCTGTCGGCACCCGTATAGGTCAGATCAAAGCGAACTGGGAGGTTGTAATCGACCTGGACGGTGCCAAGCTGCCACTCACGCCCGATGACATCCTGAACCACAAAGTCAATCTTTGGACCATAGAATGCTGCTTCGCCTGGCTCCTCCGAAAATGGAACGCCAAGCGTCATTGCCGCTTCGCGGCATGCAGCCTCGGCCTTGTCCCAGTTTGCCGGATCACCGACATACTTGCTTGAATCCGGATCCCGGAGACCAACACGCACACGGAAATCCGTCATTCCAAGTGTTCCGAAAATGGTCTTTACCAGCTGCAGACATCCTTGAATTTCACCCGGTACCTGCTCTTCCGTACAGAAGAGGTGGGCATCATCCTGCGTAAATCCACGCACACGGGTCATCCCGTTCAGCTCACCTGACTGCTCCCAGCGGTAAACCGTGCCAAATTCAGCAAGGCGAATCGGAAGGTCACGGTAGCTGTGACGCTGGCTTGCAAAAATCTTGATGTGATGCGGACAGTTCATCGGCTTAAGCAGATAACCCTCAACATCGCCATCCGACAATTTGTTGCTCAGCTCCCCACAGGTGCAGCCATCACTGGCAAGGGCCGCCAAGAATTCACGCTGAACCAATGGTGGATATTGACTCTCAGCGTAGTACGGGAAGTGACCACTCGTCTTGTATAGCTCTAAACGGCCGATATGTGGTGTGTAAACCTGATCGTAACCCTGCTTGCGGAGCTCATTTGAAATAAAGTTCTGCAGCTCTGTACGGATGGCACCGCCGGCTGGCGTCCATAAAACCAAGCCCTGGCCAACCGCATCATCGATGTGGAACAGCTTCAGATGCTTACCCACCACCCTATGGTCGCGACGCTTGGCTTCTTCAAGCTTGATCAGGTAGTTATCAAGCTCATCCTGAGTTTCAAAGGCAACACCATAGACACGGGTCAGCTGCTCGTTTTCAGCCTTGCCACGCCAATATGCACCCGCGATAGACATCAGCTTGAATGCACCAATCTTGCCGGTGGATTCAATGTGGGGACCCTTGCACAAATCGACAAAGTCACCCTGCTGGTAAAACGAAATTTCGGCTTCATCCGGGAGGTCATCAATCAAGCGAACCTTAAAGGTTTGCGACAGCTCCTCGCAGCGCTTGCGCGCCTCTTCACGAGGCTCAGACCAACGCACCATCGGCAAATCTGCCTTTACGATTTGACGCATCCGGGCTTCAATTGCCGGAAAGTCATCCTCAGAAAGCTGCTCTGGAAGCTGGAAGTCGTAGAAAAAGCCATTGTCGATGACCGGACCGATACCCATTTGGGCCTCTGGCATCCGCTCACGTATTGCTTGGGCGAGAACGTGCGCCGTGGTGTGGCGCATGCGGGAAATGAAATCGGATGGCGATGAAAGCTCATCCACAGACGAAGGTTGGGACACTCTAGTTGTCTCCCTTACAAGAGGATGTTTTTAGAATATCACGGGGGTGAGCAGGGTAAATGCCCACCTATAAAGAGGAGGGAATCATCGCTTATGGGATGTTGACATCCGCCCAGACGATTCTCCGACGCTTCCACGTGTAGACCGCAGTGACTTTGTTCGGTCCGCTGGTTTCGGTGGTTGGATAGCTGAACTCGGACTGTGACTCTGTCTCGAGGTCACAGACCTTTGTGAAGGTTTCGCCATTGTCGTTCGAAACGAGGATGCTGATGGGAGAGCGGTCTGGCCAGACGCCACGCGGGATGGGATTGCAGCACAGAACAACACGACCATCCGACAGCGTGCAGACATCCACGCCGCTATTGTTATGTGGGACTGGGATGCGCCGCAGGGATGACCACGTACGGCCATCATCGGATGAATCAGAACGGCCTATCCATCCGCTGGTTGTACGGCAAAGCATGTGGATTTGTCCGGCGCCAGACTCCCACAGGGCTGGCTGGATTGCTCCCGGGTCGGGAAATTGGGATGGATTTCGCTCAATCCATTTGGTGGATGTCCATGACTTGCCGTGGTCGGTCGACCGGTCGACAAAGACATCCCACTTTGCATCGGATGCTTCATCGGATGCCGTTTCTAGGCTGGCACCCGCAAGCCACACGCCAGAGCGCGTGACCAGAATTGGGTTTTTGACTGGACCCCGTCCTCCGATGTCTCCTACTACCAGCTCTGTCGGCCGGCTCCAGGAACGGCCATCATTTTCTGATGTCTGCACCATGGTTCGCCAAACGGGGACATTTACCCCAACTTTGAACCATAAATGCAGTCGTCCTGAATTGTCTCGGTGGAGAACGGCGTTCCAGTGAGCCTCTGAACCGTACGCTGCGACAACCTTGGGAGCACTCCAGACACCATCCAGCGACCGCTGCGATCCCCAGATGCGAACATCGGGGTGGCGCTCGTGCGTGCCTGCAAACCACACCACATACCATCCACCATCAGCTGTTCTGCACAGACTGGATGCATGGCACTCCGCAAAGGGAACATCGGATGTGTCGAAGAGGAACTCTTTAGTGAACATGCCTAACGTTTCAGCAGGCGGTAGCTGCCTTCCTGCATCCGCACCACAAGTTTCCCGAGGGACTGGGAAGAGTGTAGGTGCGGAGCGCTCATGGCAACTACCAAGTTGTTTAGCCCTTTAGTGGCAAATCGATCGTGTCCAGACCCGCTGGCTTATAGCGGGCAAACCGAAAGTGCAGTGCATCCGTGTTAGAACGGACGATGCGTGGCATAAACCCGAGCGCCTGGCTGGCCATCAGACAACAGTCGTAGGCATCATCGAGCGATTCAAACAGAAACACAAATTCACGGCCTTTTTCGCGGTGAACAACGAGCTCCTCACCTTCGGTGTCTGGAACTGCCAAGCAAAGAGCAGTGCTTGGAACTTCCTTCACCTGAGTGAGGGTTGGGTCGGTTGGGTCTTCAAAAATCATAAACTTGACTCACTTCACACTGGTCGTTGCCAGCGTTGCTTTCACAGTGAGAAGTTGTTGCAAGCCTGATGCCAAATAACGGCTTTGTTAGCCTGTGGTGCGGGTATGACATCGGATTAGATTTGATTCTTTACCCGTAAAATCTACCGGGATTATTATTCGGTGTTAATTGCTATTGGTGCGTCAAGTGAGCGACCATAGGCATCGCTTAGAAGATGTCTAAGTTGAATGAATTGTTACGTTAATGAAAGTAATGGTGAGGCTATGACCAAGGAAAAACTCTTTAGAAATATCCATCCATTTGTCGATGTGACAATCCCCCTCAAGAATCGCAGCTGGATCACCGAAAATCATCACGAATCGTTACAGTTACTTAATAAAATGTGACATTCAGGAGTACACATTTGCTTAGTCCTATCTCATTCACCTATCCATCGATCGCTGCTCTCCAAGCTCCATCACCCCTCATCGGCGATTGGCTGGGAAAGCTCAACACAGGTGCCATCTCCCTACGGATTGTGTTTCACATCAAAGTGGATCCAGCTGGCAAGTTAACGGCTACCATGGACAGCCCGGATCAGAGCGCCTATGGACTTCCGGTTGGGGATGTCACCATCGCGGACAAGGCGGTAAAGTTCGACCTTTCTGCTGTTAATGGATCCCTTTCCGGCACACTGGATGACAGTGGCAAGGTCATCACCGGACGCTGGGAACAAGGGGGAGCATCCCTTCCAATCACCCTCACGCTGTCCGATACGCCCATCGTCCCGGTAAAGCGCCCACAGACACCCGAGGCGCCGTTTCCATACACCGAGACAAGCATCACCTTCAGTTCGCTAGCCAAAGGCATCAAACTGGCCGGAACACTCACCGTACCCAAAGGCCCTGGGCCGTTCCCAGCAGCCATCTTTGTCAGCGGCAGCGGCGGCCAGGACCGGGATGAAACCATGCTTGGACATAAGCCATTCCAAGTCCTCGCTGACCAGCTGGCACGCCTTGGAATCGCATCCCTTCGCTACGATGACCGTGGTGTTGGCTTGTCAAATGGTGACCAGGCGACTGGGACATCCAAGGACTTCGCAAATGATGCAGAAGGCGCACATCGCTTCCTC
>CAIYBQ010000384.1 GCA_903924445.1 uncultured Armatimonadota bacterium
TCCAGTCAGCCGATGGCCTTCACTGAGTACTATCTGATCAACGACGTAGCACTGCTCTTCATACCTCTCATTGTGATTACAGTCTGTGGACTCAATGCGTCAGATTACGGATTACGTTCATGTAGTCGGAAACACATAATCACGGCAGGCGTCATCGGATTGCTGTTTTTTCCCGTTGTCCTCGTGACCGCGAAAGCTCCTGAATTTCAGGCATATTATCTACAAGTGATGCGCCAGAGTGGTGCCATCACCGATGTCCCAGTCGAGATTAGTATCTTTGGTTTTGTCAGGCATCAAATAATCCTGATCACATATATGTTTGCATGGGAGTGGTTTTTCCGCGGTTTTCTCCTGATGTCTGTGCAGCGGATGAGCGGTTCGGTCGTTGCGGTGCTCGTGCAAGCGGTATTGTTTACCATCATGCATTTAGGGAAACCTACCATCGAAGTCGTAAGTTCGTTCTTTGGGGCTGTTTTATTGGGGATGTGGGCGCTTAGGTCCCGGTCAGTAATGCCATGCTTTACGGTGCATGCTTTACTAACATCCCTAAATGATGTTGCCGTTCTGATCCATTCAAGATAACTGAGGTTGGGCATCTTTATGCGGCGTTTGTTACCAACCCAATACAAATCAAAGGCGACGTATTCAATTAGGCTGAACACATGCCAGTTACAACGATACGTACATTCATGACCGCAACCAAGCTGACTCAGTTCTATGTATGGATAGGACGTCTACGAGTGCGGTGAATCTATACGCTTGGCAACTTGGTGTTAGCACGTGGCGAAGTCGTAGTGATAAGAATCGCGGTCAGCAATATTGTAAGAAACATTCCAAGTCGCAACGTGGATGTTACGAGTGAGCGAGGTTCCATACTAATCGATGTAGGGGTGCTACTCCGTAGAATCGTCATGTCGCTTCCTGTATAAGCCAGCTCCCAACCAGTTGGGACATCTGTAGACGGTGGAAGAACAAACCATTCGGCACCAAGTGATGCGGCTACATCGATTGTAGGAACTCGCATCAAGTTGCCATTCTCTGGCGGCATCAGGCTTGTACCAGCGAGATTCTCTAGTTTCTCCTTGTCCTTACGGAGAATCAGGCTGTCATAGGCTGCGATGTCATGAAGGTGATGCAATGTAAGGAGATTGGGTGGCAGTGTTGCTCCTTTAGGAGATGTAGAGCTTATCGACCAGTTCCCAACGAGACATGCGATTGGAGATTTTGCTGCATTAAGTTTTAGGTAATCGATTCCAGGTGTCGTCTTTATGGCATCAGCCACGCGCCCGGTTGGATGGTAACTTGCTGACCAAGTCCAGAGATCTGCAAGTAGTAATGCTGGAAGGACCCACATTGCAATCGGATAGCGGCTCTTGAGGCGTATACAAACGACGCATAACACGAGTGACAATCCAATCATTGGCATTTGATTCAGGATTGCATACGCTGATAGTGCGCTGGTTACATCTCTAGGTAATGACAGTTTCTGAATGGTTTGATCCGCAAGTGCCATGCAGCTGCCAGTAATGACTAGGAGAACAACCGAACCAAAAGCCAGATGACGCAGCCGAACTCGGCTTACTGCGATCGCGGCTAGTAAACATATCGCTAAGGATAGAACAGGTAGCACTCGTGCCGGATTGCCTGTCGCCGCAAAACCTGGAATGCCATAGTACATAGCGGCACACAGTGGGCTTCCAAGCGCAATAGCAAGCGCAAGTACCCCTATAAATGCAATAACTTTGTGGTCTCGATGAAGGGACTTAAAGGTAAACATTCCAGCGAAGAACAGTATGGGAATCAAGACACCTGTGTAGAGCGCCCATTCGGCATAGTTGTTTGGAACACCACTATTGGTTAGCATCCAACTCGTCCCACCATTTGCGTTGGGGTTACCAAAATGGTTAGGAGAAAGCCATGTGATCAAGTGACTCAGAGGCATTGCATTACTGATATACGCAGCATAGCCAGCTGGAGATGCGGCCACTCCTCCGCGGTGAGACTGTTGCCCAAGTTCAATGGATGGCATCAGCTGGCACGCTGAAAGGCAGAGACCAAGAATTAGCGCCGTGAGTAGTCTGCCGGATTGCAGCAATGGTTTCTTCATTGAAACGATGAAAATCCCAGTCGTCAGAAGCGAGTACATGGCAAGCTGAAGGTGACCAGCAAGTAATGACATCATCGTCAAAAGAAGCAAGTGTTTATAGGATTTATTGATTGCGGCCAGCCACATCCAAGGTAGCCAAGCAAGGACGGTCAGATGGGTTGAAAGTGGCAGCCATGTGACCAGCGTTGCAGACTGTGAAAAACCAATCGCCGCGATTGTGGCACCTACATGACTTGCGCTTAGTCGCCTCGCCAACTGATATGTGCCAAGCGCCAGAATTCCCATATGAATGGCGATCGACACCATCAGGGTGGTGGGGGCATACGATGATGGGAGAATCCAAAATAGCCAATGGAGGGGATAGAAAAATCCGCTCTGTCCATTTGCGAGAAGTGGCTGTCCACCAAGCGTGGATGCAGCATACGGATTCACGATAGGCAAGTATCCGTTTGCTACCGCTTCCATTACGACCTTTCGCCAAGGCAGAAACTCAAATATTCCATCCGCGGATAAGACATTCCATGGAGCCTTGATTTCTGTTTGCCAAGGCGTGAGATGTCCGTAAACCCAGGTTGGAATAAACGTCTGTCCACTCATAACCATGAAGACATACTTACTGGTAATGACAAACAAAAACAGCGTCACCATAAGATAACGCTGCCGAAACAAGGTGGTCAAACCCCTAAACACTGCGAAGATAGTCCATGTTTTTGGATGCCTCATCATTAAACGGATCGACATCAAGTATCTGAGCAAAGAGAGCCTTAGCTCTGTCGAATTCACCAAACATTGTTAGTGTTTTGGCTAACGAAAGCTGATAGGTGATGCTTTGAGGGTCCAAGCGGACTGCTGTCTCCAATTCATGAAGTGACTCATCGATGAGAACTTGGAAACTGTAGACAAGTCCCAGCTCATGGTGCGCTTCTGCATGGGACGGTGCAGAATCTATGACGGTCTTGAAGCCGACTTCAGCTTCCGAATAGCGACCGTTAATCTTGTGTTCAAGCGCCAACGCGAACACAGATGAAAGATCATTAGACATTTGCAAAACGTTCTCCCGTACGCACAAAGTATAACACTATTGAGAATGCAAATCTCTAATCTGTTACAGGTGAAGAGCCCCTAAGTCAGCATTTCCGACGTTGAGGGTACCCACTTTTCTTTTTATACGAGCAAGGGCATTGTCAACAGATTTTGTCTTGCACGTAAGCTCATCCGCTATTTCACGATAACTCTTGCCCAACTGGTAGCCTGCAAGGACCCGCCATTCAAATTCGGATAGCAACCGTGTGAGATTATCACGTAACTCTTTGGTATCTTCGGAACGAAGGACCATGTCCTCCGGGTCCAATGCGTTTTCACTCGTTAAGATTTCAGAGAGGTTCCAGTCCGCGCTAGGGTCATCACTTGGACACTCAAGTGACAAGCTAGTGTTGAGGGGCTGTTGCTTTTGTCGCGTTGCTGTTTTGATTGCGGTAATGATATGTCGCTGAATACAGACTTTGGCAAACGCTGGAAATGAGATTGCTTTGTCGGCCCTGAAGTCGATAATCGCTTGCCACAGACCGATCATGCCGACTTGCAGTAAATCATCTTTCTCGGCACCAATAAGGAAGTAAGATTTGACTTTGGTCTTTACCAAATTCCTATATTTGTATAACAGATACTCTGCAGCAAAGTCCTCGCCCCTCTGCGCACGTTCAACAATCTCTCGGTCCAGCTGTCCTGCATAGCGAAGTTGTAGGCTTCGGGGTGTTTCGGATCCACGAACCATCATGTTAAATACATACCTTCCGGTGATGCAGTGAAAGCGGGGTAGATAAGACTTGAATACAACATGCGGGGTCTGTACATCCTCATTGATGACACTTCTCGTGTTGCACGTAAGTATACGATTTTAATGTGTTGTCCGCAAAACTCGGGCACACGTAAGGAACCTTGGTACCTTCAATTCAGTAGCATCTGGCGAAGTACAAACACAATATGCAGGTTTTAGATCTCTATTGACTTATCGAGCTATGGAAATCGCCGCAGTCTAACACGTTTAACCATCCAACGAACGGGCAACTGCAGCAGCAGTGAAGGATGCTGTTTCTGGACAAAGAATGGACATACCACCATCGATAGGAAGTGTAATTCCAGAGATGAAGTGCGCGGCTGGGGATGCCAGAAATACGATGGCTGCA
>CAIYBQ010000385.1 GCA_903924445.1 uncultured Armatimonadota bacterium
CGAAAGGGAAAGACATTGGAAACATCCGTATCTCGAAGAAACATTCTTGGGCTCGCAGCTGCAGGCCTCGTTGGAACCACAGTTGTCAAACCTGGGTTTGGCAAGTCGTCTGGGTCAGCTGCACACGACTACGGCGCTGTGCTTCCGGGGTCTGCACCTGGTATCGCTGTCGTAGCTCCGCAGGAAAAGATTCGTGTCGCCCTCATCGGATGCGGTGGACAGGGAAAAGCAAACCTCCGCGTGTTTATGCAGCAACCCGATACGCTGGTTACCGTTGTTTGTGATCCGGATGCGAACCGGATGCGCGAAGCCGCCGATATGGCCGAAGACCGCTACGATGTGCGACCAGCAGAAGTCAAAGATTACCGCAACGTCGTAACCCGCAAGGATGTCGATGTCGTTATCGTGGGAACACCTGATCACTGGCATGCTCTCCCGATGATTGCTGCTTGTATGAATGGCAAAGATGTCTTTTGTGAGAAGCCTATCTCCCACAACATCATGGAAGGTCGCCAGATGGTCGACTTCGCCACGCACTACAAGCGCATCGTTCAAGTTGGAACATGGCAAAGAAGTCAGCAACAGTTTCTCGATGCTGTTACCTATGTCCGTAGCGGAAAGCTTGGCAAAATCAATGTCTGCCGTGCGTGGAAGATTCAAGCGCCGAAGGCTGCTGTTCTTGGCAAAGTAGCGCCATCTGAGCCTCCAAAGGATGTCGACTACGACCTCTGGGTTGGACCAGCCGCGATGGTTCCCTACCAGTCAAATAGACTTCACTACAACCACCGCTGGTACTACAATTTTGCCGGTGGGATGGTCGGTGACTGGGGCGTCCATATGATGGACATCGTTCTCCTCGGAATGTCAAAAACAGACAACCTTGTTCAGCCATCCAAGGTCACATCCCTTGGTGGAAAGTTCTACGTAGGGCCGGAGGATGACCGTACAACCCCGGATACCCTCATGACCCTCTACAACTTTGACAACTGGATTATGGACTGGGAAGTGCATGTTGGCGATCAGGCAGTCGGCGTAGATGGCGGACGTGACCACGGTGCACTGTTCATCGGGTCGGAAGGTCGCCTTCTTGTCGACCGTGCTGGATGGAGCATCTTTGATGCGCAAGGCAAGCCCGTTGAAAAGCCCGCGCCAAAGGATTGGGGCGGAACGATGAATGGCCTCGGAACACACGTTCGCGAGTTCCTCAACTCGGTGAAAACCCGCGGGACCACACGATCAAATGTTGCATCTATGCACCAGACGACAACCGTTTGCCACCTTGCCAATTTGGCCTACCTCAGCGGTGAAACCCTGCACTGGGATACGACGACCGAGAAGGTTACAAATGTGCGTAAAGCCATGGATGAGCTTCCGTACAAGCGTAAAAACCGTAAAGGGTTTGAGCTACCTAAACTCGGCTAAGGGTAACGGATGGCCACTAAGATTCGGATTATCACAAAGAACCACGATGGCCGTGTTCTTACAAACAATAATATCTGGACACCTGATTCCAAATATTTGATGTACGACACACGGTCTGACCGGCTTGGGGACATCTTTGATGGCACCCGAATCATGCAGGTTGATGTCGAAACGGGTGAGGAGCAATGCGTCTACCTCTCCAAACATGGAGCTGGCTGCGGAGTCGTCACGACACACCCATTTGATGATCGCTACGTGTTCATCGCTGGACCGGAGAATCCGACATCAGACTGGACCTACGGCCCAACACACCGTCAAGGAATGATTGGGCAACGGTCAACACCCTACACCTCCTATCCGATGGATGCTCGTGACCTTGCTGAACGCCCGATTGCAGGCGCACTCCGTGGCGGGACGCACGTGCACATCTGGCACCCAAAGGGCGACTGGCTTCGATCCACATACAATGATGCTCGAAAGTCGCCACAGGTGAGAGATATCGCGGTCCATATTCCCGGAACTGTGGATGTGCCATCAACACATGCACGCAACCATAGCGGAACGTACCATTCGTTTATCGTCACGGATACCGTTGATGTGCCATCCAGTCCAGAACAGATCACCCGTGCGTACGAAGAGACGTGGTTGGGTTCGACAAGACAGCTTGCGTTTATGGCAGACACTGTCATTCAGGGCGATGTGCTGACGGATATATTTCTGGTTGATGCCAGTCCCCTAACATTAGCATCAAGCCACTCCTTTGATCAAGCGAACAGAATCAAGCCACCGGCAGGCATTACGCAGCGACGATTAACTCGCTTTGCCGATACAGACTTGCGCATCGTCAAGAAACCGCGGCACTGGCTGGTGGCATGCCCGGATGGTAGTACGCTTGCGGTGCTCTTACAACAAAAGAGTAATCCACCCCAGCTGTATACGATAGACGTTGCGACTCAGAAACTTAAGCAGCGTACTTTCATTGCAAATGGCATCAGAACAGCCATTTCATGGAGCAAGGATGGCGGAGTGATTGCATTCGGCACGGATACAGCAGTCTATGCACTCGACACGCTGACATGGAAGGTCAGGGAAGTCGCAGATGTTCAGGATGGCACATTGTTACCACTCGTTTGTTGTATCTCACCGGATGCCAAGAACATTGCAGTTCAAGTACGCGAATGCGAGACAAATCACATCGGAATCGCGGCGGTGAGGTAATCAAATGACTCTCAAAGCGCTACTGTTATCGGACGACCTCATACACCTCTATGATGTGATTGTTCCAAAGTGCGATCATGCCGCGGGCGCTTCATCACCCGATGTAATCGAACGATTGACGTTCCTCTACGAAGCCTATCGCCCGCACGAAACCGCCCAGGTCACATCGCTGCTTGAAAGTGTTCGCACAGGCCTTTTGGAGGACCATCCGTATTTTGCAACATTCGCAGAAACCGTGATGGAAGCCTATTGGACGAGTGACACCGGACTTGCCGCAGTCGGGTTCAACCGGACGCGATCAACTACTCGTTGATACTCCATTCGCGCAAATGCGATAGGACATCGTGCCGCGTAAGGTCAAGATGCAGAGGCGTAACGGATATTCGGTTATTCTTCACGGCATAGACATCCGTGCCGGGGATGGGGTCAATATCAACTGGTTTCCCACCAATCCAGAAATAGGCTGAGCCATGTGGGTCAACACGTGCCTCATGTTTATCTTCATAGTGCCTCTCACCCTGACTGGTTATCTCAGCAGAAACCTCACTAGCAGGCAAATTGGGCACGTTCACATTGAGCAGACAGCCAGCAGGGAGTGGATTTACCATCAGCTGTGGAACGATGACCTTTGCCACAAAGTCGCCTGCTGTCTCCCAGTGTGGCGCTGGATCAAAGGATGCCAACGAAACAGCAACCGCTTGAAAACCGTTTACAACCCCTTCCATCGCTGCCGCAACGGTACCTGAGTAGGTTGTGTCCCAGCCAAGGTTTGGCCCGTGGTTGATGCCACTCACGACGCAGTCAAACCGATTGCCTTGCATCAGCTGTGTGACCCCCATAAGCACGCAGTCAGCTGGCATGCCGCTGCACGCGAAGGCAGGAGAACCATCGTGAAGAGCGACCTCTTTCAATCGTAGCGGCTTATGCAGCGTGATAGAGTGTCCGGTTGCCGATCGGGGGCGATCCGGTGCACAAACGGTCACCGTGTGGCCTGCGGCGGCCAGTGAGCGGCGCATCGCCAAGATTCCAGGTGCGTGAACACCATCATCGTTTGAAAGCAGTATGTTAAGGGGTCTATTCATGCCGGCGGATACTACCATATTCTCAACACTAAATAGCAATATCAGACTCGCTTGCCCAAATGGCAATCGTTGCGAGCGAAGAAGTACAACGTCGGAAATCCGCTGGGTTTATCTTGTCAACGGTATCGGCATGTGTGTGATGTACATTCCAATATTCAGTTGTATCGGTATTCAAGCCAGCTGTCGGGTACCCAAGGGCACCCGTTGGACCCACATCTGCCCCACCCCCGCCATTCGTAACCTCAACTCCCAGACGATCCTGTAGCAATGGCTTCAGTTCAGCCTCAATCGCGCGAAAGTTATTCACATTCTTGGTCGTAATTCCGACGGCCAGTGGATTTCCGACGCCACTATCGGATTCAACGAGCAAGCGATGAACCTCACGAACCGCCTTTACGCGGGCTGCGTATTCGATACCACCACGAGTTCCATTTTCTTCGTTGACCCAGAATGCAACGCGTATTGTGCGCCGCGGACGCCACCCTCCACGTTTTAGGTGCATCAGTGCCTCCCACGCAGCACAACACCCACCTGCATCATCGTTCGCCCCTTGACCAACATCCCAGCTGTCAATATGCCCACCAAGGACAACTACTTCATCGGGATACTTGCTGCCCCGGATATCTGCCCAGATATTGGATGAGCGTCTATCCGGCCGCATATGGGCTTGCATTTTGAGACGCACCATTGGTTTGTCACCGGAATCATAGAGACGTTGCAGCAGCTCGGCACCCTCTATGGAAACCGCACAGGTTGGTATCTTGACGACATCATCCTCGTAGAACATCGCACCCGTATGGGGTGTTTGTAGTGACTTCGGTCCTACACTGCGCACGATCGCTGCCACGGCGCCAGCTTTCGCGGCAGCCACAGCACCTTTTGCACGATATTGCACGGTAGCTCCGTAGGTCGTAAAGGGAACATTGAACAGCACGACTTTTCCTCGCACCATGTCAGCCTTTGCGGCAAGGTCAGAGAAGTCCATCACCGGTACAACGGGCGCAACAAGTCCCCGATTGCTGGTTCCGATACTTCCGCCAAGTCCAAGCATCGCCAGCGGCGTCTGAGGTGGGGTTACAAGCTCCAGCGATTCCTTGCCCCTTTCCCAGCGAGGCACCATGACGGGTTGGCGCGTAACGGATTCAAAGCCATCCTGACGAAGCGTCTTATCAAGCCAATCGAGTGCACGCTCGAGGGAGTCGGAACCACTAAGGCGATGCCCATAGCGGTCGCAGAGGGTGACAAGTCGGTCCATTGCTCTCTTGTCGCTCTGGATGCTGGCTTGTACATCGAGAATGTGCTGCGTCATCGTCATGTGTGCATTGTAGGTGACCACAAATCCATTGTCGAAGTTACCCGCACGACCGTGATCGTAAGAATGGTTTCATTTGGAAAGTCATGACCGCACCGACGCGGACATCAAAGAAAGTTTGAAGCTTTGAAAACCAATGCCTCCGCACAAACCTAGGGAAGAATTGTTGATGGCGTAAGCTTTTGAGTGGTTACGATGTGCCGTTCGATGGCATCCAGGTCTGGGTCAATCCCCCAGCCCGGCCCCTTGGGAATCGTCATCAGGCCATCCTCAAGACGTAGCATGCCTCCGGAGAGATGATCCCTCAGAGGGTCTCTCAGGCCATCCCTGCGCAGAAGTGGCGGTGGCGCGTCGGTACGTCCAGGTTGCCGGATATCGGTTGCCAGGAAGTGCATCGCAGCAGCCACCCCGATCGCGTTACCCGTTGCGATTGGAGAGACATTGATGCCGTGTGCGGATGCCAATGCGCGGATCCGAAGCGCTTCTGTCGGTCCGCCGCACCATGCCAGATGAATATGAGCAACGTGAACACACCGCGTACGCAGAAGATTTTCAAACTCGGTTCTTGTCTGTAGAAGACGTCCTGCTGCAAGGGGCATCCGCACGGCCGCGGCCAAATGCGTGTACAGATCCGGCATATCCGCAGGAACGGGATCTTCGAACACAGAGAAGCGGTTTTCTTCCAGAAGCCGACCGATAGCAATCGCTTCCGGGAGGTCATAGGCGCCATGTGCTTCGGCCGTGAATGCCGTCTCAGGTAGCGCGTTACGCAGTCCCACAATGAGTGCTTTGTCCTGCGTGAGATTTCTTCCAAACTGTACAGCAATGGCTCGGTAGCCGTTTTCGACCAATGCTCGAGCCTCATCAACCAACCGAGGTATGCGGTCAACTTCCGGTCCATCGGTTGAATACAAGCCAATCGCAGCGCAAGGCAATTTCTCTCGGTGGATGCCACCAAAAAGGTCACCAGCACGAATCTCTAACGTCCTAGCACGTAAGTCCCAGATCGCCATGTCAAGACCGCTGATTGCGCCCATCATGGCACCACGCCGGCCATGTGGCTGAGCAGCAAGCCACATCGCTTGCCAGAGTCGCTCATGATAAAGTGCGCACTGACCAAAAAGGATTGGGGCCAGGCGTTCTTTGATGAGTACTTCAGCAGCTTCTGGAAAACCGCCACACTCTCCCCAACCTGTGCGACCATCGGCTGTGTCCACCGCAACAAGCAACGACTCTCTGCGGTACGTCTTACCGTGGGGCGTGCCAATGGGTTCCCAGAGCCTCGCTGAAAGGCGGTAAGTACGAACTCCAGCGATGGGCGCATCTACCACTACGAGCACCGTGCCTTGGCAACGGCATCAACATAGGACTGTGCCATCTTGGTAATAGCATCTGCATCACGACTGGACAGAAGCGCTTCACTGACCAGGTTGCTTCCTGCAGCAACGGCTACACACCCAGCGGCAAACAGCTCAGGGATGGTCGTGATGTCTACACCTCCGGTCGGGATGATCCTAAGGTGCGGCAGGGGCGCAAGCAGCGCCTTGATGTACTTAGCGCCAAGTGTCTCGGCGGGAAACAGCTTTACAAAATCGGCACCGGCATCGTGAGCGGTCTGTGCCTCTGTAGGTGTGAATGCCCCGCAGACAATCGGCAAGTCGGCATCATTGCAGGCCTTGATCACTGCGGTATTCAGGATTGGCGTTACAACAAACTGAGCACCCGCATCCACGGCAGCTAACACATGGTCGACCGTGAGGAC
>CAIYBQ010000386.1 GCA_903924445.1 uncultured Armatimonadota bacterium
CCTTATCTGAATATCTCCCCCAGAGAGGTGCAAATAGGAACTGCGTGATCGAGTAGCTTGCTCCAAGCCATGATCCAACTAATGCGCCCTTTGCATGGTCATCGCCAATCCACGGATCAGCTTCGACATATTGTGGGAGATTCGGGAGGATGATTCCGAACCCGAGGAGGTCAATAAAGAGAGTAAATGCGAGGAGCAATATCGGCTTTAGGATTGCCTGGAAGCCATCATCAACTGTAGATGAACCTTTTTCTTGTTTTCGACGCATTGATGGATGCTACCTGTAACTCTATGGATTGCAGAACGTGTGTCGATAAGTCATCGACATCTTGATGATAACAAACGGGACAGCTGTAATCTAGGCTGAATATAGCAGACTCACCAGTACCCCGTGGATGTTTATGGTTAGGCAGCCTGCATTTTCGTGCGAACAATGTCGCCGCTGCTGATTCCGAAGTTGTGTGGAAGTGGACTTTCATGGCGTGGCGGTGTATTTGTCAAGTCCTCGACGACAAGATACTCACGATCAAGGCCAGCATTGTCAACGAGGCGCAGGCGTGCAACGACTTCCATCCGTCGATGGGGATTCGCTGCGACCCAGAGCTCTGCCTCCATGCGAGCCGCGGCCTCATTTTGCTGATCACTGCTCACCAACATGCGACTACGCTTGTGGCTACAGATCTGGACACTTACCATAGCGTAATCATCGGTTCAGATACGCTGCTTCCTTATAGGAAACCAGGTGGTCATTTACGCATTTGTGATTAAGCAAATGAATGGCATCACAAACGTCAACGGGAGAGCTGATCACTCCACGTTGAGAAGGGCAACTCCGCCGCTATCGCTAGATCTTCTCGAACAAACGATTGCTTAAGTGAATGTGTAGATGACCGACATTATCGACAGAATCGCAACAGCGGCAATCGTATTCAATGCCACTAAATTCGTGCCGAATTTGTTGACATAGTCTCCCATCACAGACCGGCGATTGACCGGCAGTAGCATCAACACTAGCTTGTCAATCCCGAATGAGTTGAGAAGAATATCGCATCAGTGCGAATCAGTTAGCAACCCGTCATTCTCGTTTCAAAGCAGAAATCTGACCAACATTCCTACACGTTTGCAAGGCCAGGAATGCCTAAATGAATGTGTAGATGACCGACATTATCGACAGAATCGCAACAGCGGCAATCGTAATCAATGCCACCAAATTCGTGCCGAATTTGTTGACATAGTCCCCCATCACAGACCGGCGATTGATGAGCAGTAACATCAACACCAAAATCGTTGGAAGCAACAGCCCATTGAGAATCTGCGCACCCGTGATGACCCCAAGTAACCGATTTTCGGGCACGAGCAGGGTTACCACAACGGCAAACACAATCAATGTTGTGAAAACCCCAATAAAAAGCGGTGCCTCACGGATTTTTCGTCCGAGACCACTCTCGCTCCCGATAGCTTCTGTCACCGCATATGCGGTGGACAGCGGGACAATGACGGCACCAACCGCACTTGCATTGAACAGTCCGATTGCAAACAGAACGTACGAGCTCGAGCTTGCGACCGGTTTGAGAGCTTCTGCTGCATCCCGCACCGATGTGATGTTCCGGTTTCCCGCGACCCACAATGTTGCCGCACATGCAACAACAATAAAAAACGAGATGGCATTGCTGGCGATCGACCCAATAAACACATCCCACTTTTCGTAGACGTAGTGTTCCTTTGTCAAGCCCTTGTCACGTACCGTGCTCTGAACGTAAAACTGCATCCAAGGTGCAATCGTCGTCCCGATTAATGCGATCGCGTGGCTAACATATTGTTGATCACCATGCGGAATGTGCACTGTCAGGATGCTGCGTGTGACCAATCCCCAATCAGGCTTTGCCATCACTGCCGCAACGACATAGACCAGATACACGGCGCACAGTGCGAGAAAAATCTTCTCCACACGGCGATAGCTGCCTCGGAGGACCAAGAGCCAGAGGAGAATACCAAGCAGCGGTACGGCGACATAGCGGATTCCCGGCACGGGGATCAGTAGCTCAAGGGATGCGGCGATGCCAGCAAACTCGGAAAGCGTCGTGAACAAGTTCGCGATGAGGAGGATGACCATCGCGAATACGGCAACCCGTACTCCAAACTGCTCTCGGATAAGATCAGCAAGTCCCTTACCGGTCACCAATCCCATTCGCGTGCCCATTTCTTGAGCGACGACGAGAGAGACCGTGGTTAGGACGAGGAGCCAAAGCATCCCATAGCCATGCGATGCGCCGATTTGGGAGTAGGTCAGAACACCGCCGGCTTCATTGCCCGCAGCGGCGGCAATCAAACCTGGGCCGATAGCGGATAGTAACATCCACAGGTGAGACCTGCGGCGAACTACTCCACCGGGAGACTGAGACTGCGTGGGCACGAAGGTGGCTCCTTAGCAGTCGTCAGAATTAGCATAGCGCGCGATTGTATCCGCTCGCGCCCTGTCTCTGCAAGGGCGAAAATCTCAGCGCAATGTTAAAAATACGTTGCTGTTCCACATCGCCAGCCACGTATTCGAAGAGCCATAGTCAAACGCATACTTCTGTGTCAGCAGCAGCTCGGCTTTACTTGGATAACGCCCAAGCGTCGACAAAAACATCTGCTGAATACCGCGTGCTTGATCAGCTACTGGAGCAGCTATCGCCATATGCCTCATGAACGGATGGTTGGAAAGTGTCAAAGCCTGCAGCGGTGTAATCGATGTTGTCCGCAAAGGTACGCTCACACTCGGATCTGGCGCATCGAAGACCTCGAAAAACGGAATCGGAACACTTCGAACCATGAAACGATAAATGCTGCGGCGGAAGTTTCTCTCATCCACCCACGGGGCAACATCATCAACGCGGTATTCCGGAGAATGGTCATCCCGGAAGCCAAACAGGTCAAAGCTGATTTGCTCCTGACTGGATCCACTCAGCTTCCCAGCAGATGCGAGGACAGCATCCCGTATCTCCTCTGCATGCAAGCGTCTCGGTGTAAAGCGCCAGTAGAAGCGATTACCTTTGTCCTTCGCCTCATTCGCCGCGTTAGCAAAACTTGCCTGTTGATAGGTCGCGCTCATGATGATCAGATGGTGGACATGCTTGATGGAGCGCGTACGCCGCAGCTCGGATGCCAGAAAGTCAAGCAGCTCGGGGATAGCCGGTCGGGAGCCATTCCAGCCAAAATCATTTGGCGTTTCTACCAAGCCCTGACCAAAATGCGTGATCCAAATCCGGTTTGCCAGTGTCCTCCAAAGAAGAGGGTTATCTGGAGATGTGATCCACTTTGCAAGCGCAAGACGACGATTGCCTTCCTTCGACCAGTCTGCATCCGCAAATTTGACTCCGTTGATACACGATAGACCCTTGGGCTGTATGACATCTAATGGCGCCGTCACTTCACCGCGGGCAAGGAGATACACAGGCCTCGGCATCACTGGTAAGACGCCATACACTGTCGGAACAACGGTCCCACGGGAATCATAGCCATCTACCAACGCCAATCGGCCCCAACGCCCCTGCTCGATGCTTGATGACGATGTCACAGATGCGCTAGCTGCAACCCGCTGGTCCTGAGCCATGACCTCGACTTCAGCCAGCGCAAAAACGTAGTCGTTCGTGCGCTTCCCAAGCTTTGTCGCAGTAATACGTGCCGTCTTGATTGGCTTGGCTATCGCAAGTACAAGCGGTTGTGAACCAGGATTTTGAAAATCCTTACCAGTAGCATCCAGCAAAAAGCCAGCTGTTCCATCCGCATAGGTGACATCAATCCGAAACCGCTGCGGAAATCCAAAACCAGCCGTGTCC
>CAIYBQ010000387.1 GCA_903924445.1 uncultured Armatimonadota bacterium
ACTCGGCAACAATCATCATCTGCTCAATGCTTGGCGTAATCAGTCCTGACAAACCGACAATATCGGCTCCGATTTCAACTGCCTTGTCAACAATCTTTTCAGCGGGACACATCACTCCAAGATCGATCACTTCAAAGCCATTACAAGCGAGGACTACGCCTACGATGTTCTTGCCAATATCATGGACATCACCGCGGACCGTGGCAATAAGAAACTTACCTGCTGATGATGAGTCAACCTTTTCCGCTTCAAGATAAGGCGTCAGAACTTTGACAGACTGTTTCATGACTCTGGCAGATTTGACCACCTGAGGTAAGAAGAGCTTACCAGCACCGAAAAGATCTCCGACATGCGTCATCGCCTGCATGAGGGGACCTTCGATCACCTTCAGAGGGCGTTGAAGGTCATTAAGGGCCTCAAGCGTGTCCTGATCGATGAACTCCGTGATTCCGTGAAGGAGAGCATGGCCAATCCGTTCCGTGACAGAGTGGCTTCTCCACTCCTGTGCAATAACAACAGCCTTTTCACCTGAATCACGAAACTTTTCTGCAAGCGTTGTAAGGACATCTGTGGCGCTATCGGTACGGTTCCACAGCAAGTCATTAACGGCATCCATCAGGTCCGAAGGAATGGCATCGTAAGGGGGGAGGGCGCCGGCATTAACGATGCCCATGTCCAGTCCAGCCTTGATGGACTCAAATAGGAATGCACAGTGAATGGCTTCGCGTACCGGGTTGTTCCCCCGGAACGAGAAGGAGATATTCGAGATTCCACCCGATACACGCGCACCTGGTAGATTGGCCTTAATCCATCTGACGGTCTCTACAAAGTCGATGGCATAGGTACGGTGTTCATCCATACCTGTACCAATAACGAGGACATTCGGGTCGAAAATGATGTCTTGCGGGTCTATCCTAGCACTCTTAGTTAGGAGGTCATAGGAACGTTGGCAAACATTGATCCTCCGTTCCAATGTGTCTGCCTGGCCATATTCATCGAAAGCCATCACGACCATCGCAGCACCGTAGCGCTTCAGAAGCTTAGCCTTTCGAACAAACTCTTCTTCGCCTTCTTTGAGGGAAATGCTATTGACAATCGGTTTACCAACACAGCACTTCAATCCAGCAATCAGGACATTAAAGTCCGATGAGTCGATGACGAGGGGAACCTTATGGATGGCAGGTTCTCCATGAATAAGGTTCATAAAGCGCGTCATCAGCGCCGCGGAGTCACTTAGACCATCGCCATCAAAACAAATATCAAGCAGCTGAGCGCCATTGTCAACCTGCTCCAAGGCAATTGCGAGGGCAGCATCAAAATTACCTTGTTGAATGAGGCGCTTGAACTTTAAGGAGCCTGCGACATTACAACGCTCACCAATATTGATGAAATTCGTCTCAGATGTCACATTGAAAGGGTAGGTTCCAGCCAGCCTTAGTGTTTCAACCAGCACAGGAGCCTGGCGCACAGGGCGCCCACTAACGGCATCAACCAGTTTTTCAATGTGCTTTGGTGTTGTTCCACAACATCCACCGATGATATTGATCCACTTATTATCAATCCAGGGCTGAACCAGCTCTGCCATCAGTTCCGGGCCCATATCGTAGCCGGTCGGGGCAAGCGGATTTGGTAGACCTGCATTTGGATAAACGATGATTGGAATGTCAACGATTCGGTTTAACTCGGAGATGAATGGAGACAGTAAGTCCGGTCCGAGGGAGCAGTTGGCACCAATTGCGGTAAGCGGAAAGTGCCTAATGGAGTTCCAAACGGCTTCGACGGTTTGCCCAGAGAGATTTCCACCAGCCTGGTCGATAAAGAGACTTGCAATGACCGGGACGCGACGAACGCCTTCATCAAAAATCTCATCTATCGCAAAGAGAGCTGCCTTGAGGTTGAGTGTGTCAAATGTTGTTTCGATAAGCAACAAGTCTACACCACCATCAATCAGTGCCAGTGCTTGCTCACGGTACGATTCGCGTAGCTGATCGAATGAGACTCCGCGGACCTCCGGACGACTTGCATCGATAATGACAGATGCACTTCGGTTGCACGGACCTATTCCACCGGCAACCCAACGTGGGCGCTCTAGAGTAGCAAATTTGTTAGCCGCATCACGGGCAATTCTCGCCGCTTCCAGATTCATTTCCCGAACATATTGCGAGAGATCGTAATCTTCCTGGGCTATGGAGTTTGCCGTGAAGGTACATGTCTCGATGATGTCCGCTCCGGCGGCCAAGTACTGCTCATGAACATCTTGAATGAAGTCAGGGGAGTGAAGTAGAAGCGCTTCCGTATTATTTCGGAGGTCTTTGTGATGATTTGCAAAGCGTTCTCCGCGATACGCTTCCTCAGTGCGCACTTTTAACTGTAAAAGGACACCCATAGAGCCATCGATGACGAGAATACGCTCTTTGAGCGCCTGTTCAAAGGAAGTTGACATCACATCTATGGTAGCACGAAGTGACATCGAATCCTATACACATCTCACAAAGCTGAGATTGCAAAAAGGCTAACAGCGATGATCGCCAAGAAGCCATCACGCGTGATCGAATCCAACATGCTCAATGAGGCAGTTTCAACAATCAGTTTTGACTTGGGTCTTGATTTTTTCTTGCCTCGGCAAGAGCTTGCCACATTCTGAGCGTCTCAGTTGATGGAGCTTGCTGTGCAGATGGCGAGACTTGACTCGCAATTGCATGTTGAGAGAGGCGAGCATGGTACATGACAAGCGCATCCTTGCAGTCTTTCAACATTTTTTCATCGATTTCTGACTGAACTCGGTTCACAATGGCCGTCAACGAAGATGCAGCTGGTGTTGCTATGAGCACATCTAACAATGCCTGTGATGTTGGTATTGCCTGGAAGTCTCCAAGCGTCCGAAGCTGTTGAACGACAGGAAGGACAGATGGTGATACGAAGAGATCCAGGCCACCGATATCGTTTATCAGGGTGTGTGCCAGCGATCCAAAGGTAGAGTCTGTAAGCCCTAGTAACAGAACTTCCTGCGCTCTGGAATGGTTACTGTCACCGAGCGAAGCAGATGGAATTGACTCATCCATTAGTCGGTATTGAGGTGTTTCCCACGTGCGAGGACCTTTATACTGGCGGCCGGATGTCTTTGACTTGCGTTGAACTTGCCCACCGTGAAGCGGACCATTTTCCAGCGTATTTGGCGTGATGCGGCGAACTTCGGAGCGAATTGCAACTTCAGCGCCAATGCTATTGGATTCAAAGGTAGGGTGAAACGGCGCGAGCTTTCGTATCAATGCATCCTGATTAATGCTTGACTGCTGGTCTGCAACTAGTCGCAAGGCTGCACGTAAAAACTGTTCCCGGCCATTTGCAAGCGATACATCAAACTTCTTTCGCAGAACTTCGAGACGAAATTCAGGGATGTTTAGTGCATTGGCTGCAACCGTTATGAAGGCATCACGTCCCTGTGTTCGAAGTAGGGAATCTGGATCCGCTCCTTGGGGCATCCTAAGAACCCTAATAGTAAGGTCTGGATCGATGCTTTGAAAGAGTTCAGATGCTTTTACTGCGGCCCGTTCTCCAGCATCATCCGCATCAAATGTCAGCAGTATGGTCTTCGCATACCGCTGCAAGATACGCACATGGTCACCGGTCAGACTTGTTCCAAGTGTTGCGACAACATTGGTTACACCATATTGATGACAGACAACCGTATCCATGTACCCTTCAGAAATCATCACAACACCATCGGCTTGTATGGCTTTTCGTGCCATTGGCAGGCCGTAGACTGTCTGACTCTTTGAGAAAAGAGGTGTCTCGGGAGAGTTGAGATATTTGGCTGTATCTTGTTGTGCGGTTGTGATTCGCCCGCCAAAGGCGATGACGCGTTCTTGTGAATCGTGAATCGGAAATATCAGGCGGTTACGGAACCTGTCCGTAAATCCAGCTCCATTATTTCGTCTGAACACGAGTCCAGCTTCGATGGCATCATCCATATCCAAACGGAGAGCTTGGAGGTGTGATGCAAGGGCATCGTAGGAATCTGGAGCCCAGCCGATCCCAAACTGGTTGAGGATGTCCTGCGATAGGCCACGGGATGTCGCATATTCCTGTGCACCGAGCGTATTTTGGAAAGCCAAGCGGAAGAAGCGTTGGGCTTCCGCCATTAGGTCACGCAGGCGTTGTTTTTGACTTGTTCGTGCGACTGCCTGCTGAGGTGTCTCGGCGGCCTTTTGAAGAGCAATACCTGCCATGTCGGCGAGGCGCTGCAACGCCTCCGGAAACGAGAGGTTTTCAGCCTTTTGAACAAAGGAAAACACATCGCCGCCTTCTTGACATGCACCAAAACAGTGCCATGTTTGGCGGGCGGAATCAATGGAAAACGATGGCGACTTTTCCTGATGGAAAGGGCAGCACGCCTTGTAGCGATTTCCGACCTGTTTTAACGAAACATACCGTGAAGCGACTTGAACAATATCCGATGCGAGTCGGACACGCTCTTTGTCGTCATTCACGGTATGAATCTAATCAGGATTGTTGAAGACTAGCCTTCAACAGTAGCGATTGTCATCGCGATAACACGGTACGCAGCCTTAGTCGGCTCTGCTTGTTCCTTTTGATTAATCAACTGGAACTGAACATGCTTCTTAGGATAGCTGAGTACAAGGATATTGCCGGACTTCTCGTAGCTGTCTGGTTGACCATAAGCACGGAGGATCTCAACGTAGCTGGATCCAAGACGAATACCCTTTTGCGTTGTTATCGAAGGAGTCAGCGTCGATGGCTTGATCGGAGAATGATATCCAAGACAACGAATCTGGGATATAGCTCCACCTGGGTTGATCAGGAACTCGTACGAGATTGCCGTGGTTTGACCCTTGGCATCTTTGGTTGTCCGGTTGTAGACCCAAGTAACTTCTTGTTGACGCGCAACAGAACTTTGTGTACGACCGAATGCGCCGACGGCTCCACCAGTGTCTCCACCAATGCCACCCATCATGCCAGCCATTCCGCCCATCATTCCAGCCATGCCGCCGCCCATTCCACCCATGGCGCCCATTTCACCGTCGTCGCCACCCATTTTAGAGCCGCCGCCACCGCCCATAGAACCCATTTTGGATCCGCCGCCACCGCCAGCCATGCCACCCATGCGGCCAGATGCGGCACCAGCTCCACCACCACGCATACCGGCCATACCGCCCATCATTCCAGATGAGCCCATCATGCCAGCAGCGCCACCGCGAAGACCAGCACCACCCATGCCGCCCATGCTTGGGCCAGAGCTCGACATCATGCCAGCAGCGCCACCGCGAAGACCAGCACCACCCATGCCGCCCATGCTTGGACCAGAGCTGCCCATCATGCCGCCCATCATTCCAGCGCCACCCATCATGCCGCCTTCATCACCCATACCCATTCCCATACCGCCGCCCTGTTGGGCACCGGTACCAGGGATACGGACTCCGATGTCGCCAATGTAAATCTCGTTTGGATTGCCAAATTTCGAAAGCACTGTGCGAGAGGAAGCATTTAGACGAACGCCGGCAAGCGTACGCTCCAAATCCTTGCTCTGAGCGGTTACTGATGGAGCGCTGAATGACATCGCTGTCATAACACTTGTTAATGCGACCAATTTGGCCGAAGTCTGCCAATTCATCCGGACATCCTCCACATGGAACATGTAGCGATTTACTGAGATGCGATGTAACAAATACATATCTCACCTCTATATCTCGTGCATTCTACCAGAAAATCACCTGAGTGGTACCATCTGCATCATCATGAAATCGTACGATGACAATGCCTTCCAATCCTTGACCACCAGTAAGGAGCTGTCGGCTCGTCTCCTCCAGCTACGGGAAGATATTCGGCAAGCTTGGACACCTTCTATAGGCGGTCGAACTTGGGGGCGGTACCACAGCGACCTGATGGACACCACCATCAAACGGCTCTTTGAGCTTGCGTGTGATCGGTCTGGTGAAATTCCCAGCAATATTACGGTTGTTGCAACGGGTGGATATGGGCAGAAGTGTCTTGCCCCATGGTCAGATGTTGATCTTACGTTTCTCGTTGATCGCACCGATGATCCACCAATCCTACGTGAAGCCTTTCAGCTTGTCATGGACGTTCTCCTCTCGGGCTGCAGAATTAAAGTTGGTTACGCCTACCGGTCGATGGACGAGATTCTCGCTGGTGGGCTTGATCATCAGACCCAAACAGCACTGCTAGACAGCCGCTTCATCTGCGGTGATCGTGCCCTCTATGAAAGGTTCGACACTGTTTACCGTTCAACACTTCAAATGGCTGACTTTTTGTTTCAAAAGTCTGCCGAACGACGATCCATCATTCAAAGGAGCGGAGATTCTCCCTATCTGCTTGAACCGGATATAAAAGAGGGCGCTGGCGGGCTTCGGGATGTCCAGTCCGCGCAGTGGATAGCGATGGTGCGTTTTGGGAAATCTGGTGATGCTCTCTACCGTGAGCTCGTTCGACGAAAAGTAGTGACAGCTGAGGAAGCGGATGTCATCCGGGAGGGGCGAGACTATCTCATCCGTGCACGAAATGCGCTGCACCTGGTCGCAGGGGAGCGGCGTGATCGTTTAGTCATCGCGCGTCAAGAAGCGACCGCTGAAATGCTTGGCTACGCTTCAAATTCTGACATCCCCGCAGTCCAAGCATTTATGCGCGATTACTACGGGCATGCGGCAACAATACTTGAGCTGTCCAACAAGATCATCTCCCGGTGTCTTGAAGGACCATTACCCCTGTCGGCGCCCGGTGTTGCAGTGCTTCGAAACAACATCACTGTTACGGACCTTGCGACAGTCGAGACTGCTCGTGAATGGGTCCCAGCCGCCATCGATGCATCCCAACGCCTCAACCTTAGCCTTTCGGCTTCCTGTGTGGAACGTATTCAACAGGCAGCAGGAAACGTTGGCGTACCTGTCGTTAGCAATATTCTGTTACGCGCAATCGGGCAGTCACGGGGCATCACCGATGCCATCAAAACGATGATCCGTACCGGGATCTTGGAACAAGTGCTTCCAGAATTTACAGAAGCCATGCGGGTGATCGCATACGATCCAGCTCATATCAGCACGGTCGGCGAACATTCCCTAAACGTTGTCAGGAATCTCGAGAGTCTGTCTGCTCCAGTAAGACAGGATGATGAGCTCGAGGCTTATCGCTACACCTTTGCGACAATCGCATCGACATCCACCTTGTACCTTGCCGCATTGATGCATGACCTTGGAAAACAGTGGCGTCTCGATACCGCGGGGCAACCTGCACCACATGAAATTACCGGCGCGGATCGTGTTCCTCACATCTGTGCTCGTCTCGGCTGCCCAACGGATGTAACAACACGGGTGCAACGTCTGGTACGTTACCACTTGCTACTTGCAGATACAGCACGGCTCCGCGATCTGTCACGTCCGGAGACGATTAAGGCCGTTCACGAAGCACTTGGCGATTCCGACATGTTACGGATGCTATACGTCTTGACGTGGGCTGATGTGAATGCTGTTGGACCAGGTGTTTGGTCCCGATCGGCTGGTCGGTTACTGGATGAGCTTGTGCAACGGTGTGAAAATGAGTTTAGTCACAACAGTGCGGATGATCTGTTTGAACCAGATGCCCGGAAAATGGATCAGGTACGCGATCGGATTCGGCGACGTCTGGTAACACTGGATGATGGTACTGCCGTCGATGCTGAGCGTGTACAACGACATATCGACTCGATGCCAGCGTCGTATCTGCTGAACACACCACTGGATGAAATCCGCCTTCATGTTGAAATGGCGCACACATTACTGATCGGTGAGACTGATTTTCCTGTCGTTGTTGATGTTCGTGGAAACGCGACTGAGCGTGAGTCGATCGTTACCATTGTTGCCTTTGACGACCCGCGTCCAGGTTTGCTTGCCAAGATCACCGGTGTCCTTTATGCCTATGACATCAAGCTTCACTCTGCACAGGTCTTTACACGAAGCACCGCTGATGCAAGCGCAATCGTAATTGATACCCTTCGGGTTGATTACAGGGAGCGCGGGATTGACAGATCCCTTAGAAATGAGCTTGTCGTTGCCTTTGAGAAAGCCGTCAGTGGTAAAGAAACCGTAGGTGACATGATTGCACGCAAACGTAGACCCGCAGCCGTTCTTGGGCGTACACAGTCGCTGACACTGGTACCACTGGATGCAGAAATGCTCCTTGTAGATGTTCGTCTTGCCAATGATTCAAGTGCAGTCCATGCACTCTGTCGAAACTTGACTGCGGCCGGATGGAATATTTCAGCCGCCCGCTTGACACAGTGGGCCTACGGTGTCCGGTGCGCCCTGTACGTTTCGGATGCAAGAAAGCGCACCGCTGAAAAGGGAATGGAATCACTCCGCTCACTTCTATCAACATAAATAAAATCTACTGAGACTTTGCCGCATTGCTACCAAAGATGAAAACATGACTTTGGACAAACGGGATTTAGTCGTCGTCTCTGCCATCACTATGGTAGGTCTGATCTTGCGGATTGTATTCGTCTTCCTGATGCACGCAGACCCATTGGTCTACGATTCGAAGATGTACCTCTTGGTCGCTGATGGAATCGTTAATGAAGCCCCGATCAGTTCATTTCCAAATGGGTATCCGCTTGTCATTGCGCTGTTCCGTAGCTTCTTACCCACAGCACAGACGGTAACGGCACTCCTTGGACTAAACATCGTCCTCTCGACGGCATGTATTCCGCTGACATATATCCTCGGGAAGCTTTGTAAGTTTGACAAATGGCTACCAATCGCTGCATGTTCACTCATCGCTGTCTATCCGCATCAGCTGCGATACGCACAGCTGGTGATGACCGAGACAATCGCGACATTTGTGCTCTTAGCCGCTATGGGTGGGGCACTATGGGTATGGAATCATCGGGACAAGGCTCCCGGTTCACTCTTGCCTCTGTGCCTTGGAATCGGTCTGTTGTTTCACATGACGGGGGCGATCCGGCCTTCGTTGATGCTTATCGGCTTGCTGATACCAATCGTTTTTGCGGTGTTGTCACGGACCATCAAGCTGCCTTTGTTCATCGTTAGTGGATTCTTGTTGGGCGCAGGCCTACTTTTTGTTGTTGAAAAATCACCCCTTGCACGACCGCCACATGCATTTGGCAACAATCTCCTCATTTCGATCAATAGCGACAGCAATGGTACGGAATTTGTTGCCTATCCCGAGGCGCAGCAGAAGACGGCAGTAAAGACCTACATTCAGTTTGCTCTCAAGAACCCAGCGCGGTTCCTTCGACAGCGGGGAATATCTCTCTGGGAGTTATGGGGACCTAAATCGCTTACTGGCTATCGTCAGGAGCAGGAGACGGGTGTTGTCAAAGCGATTGTGCTGTTGCGCACCATTTTTCTCCTTCTGTTCATAGGCGGGCTTTTCGTCTACCGACGGAAGCCAGAGCTTGCCCTCATTGGTATTCCATTGGTGGTCGTCACGGCTGTCCACGTCTTGACATTCAGTAATCATCGCTTTCTCGTGCCCATTGAGCCATATCTGTTCTTAGGTAGCTTCCTTGCCGTTGGAGCAATGATGATGTCCATAAAGCGTAAGGTCGCTGCACCTAGCAAAAGTCTCC
>CAIYBQ010000388.1 GCA_903924445.1 uncultured Armatimonadota bacterium
GCTGAGAAGGGCGATGCAATCCTAAGTGCAGCATCGGTTGTGCTTGTCGACTTTATCCGCGAGTTTCACGGTTGGCCGTTGGTCACCCCGCAGCCGGAGGCCTAATGGACGCTGCTTTCTGGATACCTGGTGCGACTCCGCTCCCGACGCCTACTCGTGCGGAGCTTGCAGAGCTTCCAGAGATTACGGCGCCCAAGGCCGGGCGACGCGTCTTCAAAGTCGTTACACCAGTAATCCATTCGGATGATGACCTTGCGGCGGCACTTCTCTGGCATTACACAAACGCAGTTGAGTGCATAAAAGACGGTCTCGAGCGCGTCGATCTCATTCTGGATGTCAGTCTCATCGATGCCTATCCGCAGAACTGGTCGGTCACAGCAGCTTGGAAGCCATTTTTCAAGCTGGATAGACGGCACATTGCAGCGTTTGCTGTCGAGCTGGTGTGGCGTGAATGCCTGCGCGACCGCGGTATTCGCCTGGCGATTCACCGCTTGGATGCCGCTAGCGATACTGATACCCATTACGATGTAAATTTGGTTGAGTTCATCAAACATCGTTTTTTGCATATTGTTGACACTTATAATAATCAGTTTCACTCTAATGAAAACAAAAGTGATTACTTACCACACAGAAACAAGCCAAGTTGGCCAAATGTTTCCGAGCCTGTAGCCGTCCTCGGTGCCGGTGGCCCCATACCAACATCGGCGATTGAGCTCCTAAAGCAAAACCACGCTGTCATCCTTTGCGACTACGAGCCCCTCGAAACGATTGCCAGCCGCGGGGCACCCCACCAGCCAAAGGGCGCACCCCTACCCAAGTTGCCCATTCTTCCACCGCACCGTGAGGCAACATTTGACATCCTTGACCGCGCCGCGATGCGATCTGCCATTACCGGATGCGCAACGCTCATCAACTGTGCCTGCACGCGCTACACACAAAATGACTTCCGGGTGAACACTGTTGGCGCACTCGTAGCAGCCGAGGAGGCAATCGCGGCCGGAGTCAAACGTATCGTTACCACCGGGCCACAGGTCATCACGCTCGAACCATACACCGGGTTCCACCACGATCACGATGTGCCTATCGACACGCCTGGTCGCCCTGGCTGTAACCCGTATGGCCTCTCAAAACACATCGGGCAGGAGCTCGTCCGTGTTCTCTGCGAGCACTCGGATACACAAGGAATCACGCTGTTGTTCAATGGCCTCGCGACGCCGGAGAGCATCCACGCGATTGACTACATGACTAGCTTCGCCGATGCGGCTGGTGCGATTCAGGCCGCCGTCGAAGCGGATGCAAATGGCATCACCTACGCTGCTTTACATGTCCCGGCTGCGATGCCACATGGCCACTTCCGTCTGGACCGCATCAAGGATGTCCTAGGCTGGATGCCAAGTGATCAGCTGCCAACGATTTGGCGCACAGACGTTTAACACTTGGCAGGATATCTGCCACAAATGAAAGAAGTGCTATCGTGACAAATAGTTCTATCGGTCAGGTTTCGGAGGAAGCGATGAAGGTTCCAAAGATCACGGCTATCGAGCGCACAGTCTGCTGCGTTCCATTCACACCACGCTGCGAAACGTGGAATTCTCTTCTAGTGCGCAATTGGCGTATTGTCGAGATCATCGAAGTTTTCACGGATGCATCCGACATCATGGGAATAGGCGAAACTGTCATCCACTACACGTGGCAAAAAACATCCGATGCCACCGTGGCACGCTGTGTTGGCGCAAACCCGGCCGACCTCCTGTGGAATGATGGCCTTGGCGCGGGTCTTCAACAGGCGATGTTTGATATTGTCGGCAAGTCTCTCGGCGTCCCCGCGTATCGTCTGCTCGGAGCGGAGCAGGTGCGTGAAAATGTCAGCATCGCCTGGTGGAACACAAAGATGCCGCCATCCGAGCTGGCTCTCGAAGCCGCCGATGCCCTTGCATCCGGGTACACCTACCACAAGATCAAGTCGCGGCCATTTATCGACCCATTTGCACAGGTGGATGCCATCGCGGGCGCAACGCCTGACCACTACCGCATCGACATGGACTGGAATGACATGTTGCTGAACGCAGCCACAGCAACGCCCATTCTGAAAGAGCTGCAACAGCATCCAAAAGTTGCGCTGTTTGAGGGCCCTATTCCGCAGCGCGACATCGATGGCTATAAAACCCTCCGTCGCCGTATTGATATCCCGATTGCAATCCACGCCGGCGTGCCGCCGCTGCCCATCGCGCTCCGTGAGGAGATGTGTGATGGCTTTGTCGTGTCCGAATGCGGCGCCAGCGCTGCCATCAAGACGGGTGCCATTTTGGCGCAGTTTGACAAGCCATTTTGGACGCAGCCAGTGGGAACGGGGATTTCAACGGCTTGGGGATGTCACCTTGGCGCCGTGCTGACACATCAACAGTGGCCGATGATCAGCTGTATGAACAACTACGCAGATGACATGATTGCATCGCCATTACAGATTCAACATGGAACGGTGCGTGTACCGACGGGGCCTGGGCTTGGAGTCGAACTGGATTACGATGCCGTCAATCGCTACCGAATGGATGCCCCTTACAGCCTCCCGGAACGAAAGCACATCATTTCCATCGAGTGGCCTAGCGGTAAGAGTGTGAAGTATGCATTTATGGCCAACCGCGTGAGTGGAAACTACCAGGCAAGTCCTTTTGCGCATGCGGCGTATGCGGGTTTCCCGATGCTTGAGCGACAGTGCTGGGAAGATTTCTTAGCGGGGAACCAGCCGATTGAGCCACGCGGCGTCCAGATGAATATTATCCACCCGGATGGAAGTGCTGCATTTGATGAGCTTTATGCGCGGTGCCTACGCGGCCCCGTTGAGAATGTGAGTTATCCGTAAGGGGAGTAGTTTATTGTTGGGTGTGAGTGGCGTACATGAGCGCATACTCCGGCCGGCATGCTAGGTGGGTTCCGAATGGCCTGACTTCCTCACAAAAAGAAAAGAAAAATCTCCCCGTATTGGGACTTGGTCTACGCCAGCGCAGACTTAATCACCTCGCCACTAACATCGGTTAAGCGCATACTCCGGCCGGCATACTAGGTGGGTTCCGAATGGCCTGACTTCCTAAAAAGAAGAAAAGAAAAATCTCCCCATATTGGGACTTCGACTACGCC
>CAIYBQ010000389.1 GCA_903924445.1 uncultured Armatimonadota bacterium
AGGCTGGTCATGAGACCGGCCTTTTTTACATTTACAGGTCACCTGTCGAAATCTGCAGGCTGCAGGCTTGCCGAATGGTACCGATTGCAATCTACGCTTCATTGCAAATGCGCTCTCATTGCATACCGTCAGTGAGTCCGATATCGGGGCATATACCGGAGCATCAGCAAAACGCGGTCTGGAGCCTGGGCGAAACCGCCCCCTGCGCAGCTGGCAATCGCCTCGTGACTTGATTCCCGAATGGTACAGCCGAAGCGCTTCTCTTTATCCAGTATCTTGAAGCAGGTGGACGCAGTAATGCGTGTGTTTCATAATTCGATGATCAGCTCGTGGCTACTTTAGCCGCACACTTTGAAGCCACTTCAAATCTCTAGACGCAACTTAAGTTCAACCTGGCGAATATGCCTGGAGGTGATTGTTACAAAAGATCAGATCGTGCCCGTTGAAGAACGTCTCGAAGCATTTTTCGAGGTTGACGATGCACCGTTGGCCGCCCACATGACGGTTGTTCAGGGTCCTTCAGTCAGCGAGACTGTCCTCAAATTGTTTGTGTCACCCGTCATCTGCAGAGTGATTCACAATCGCGGCACATAGATTTCCTCTTCTTCCACCCAATTCTTATGAATATGTCACGTTTCGGCAGTATGTTGCGTACCAATAATCAAGAATAGTTCGATGCAGGCGTTGGCCTGTAAGGATAATGAGATGAACGTTTTGACCGCTGGACAACGAAGTCTGTGTGCGATTTTAGCGCTAACGCTTACGATGAGTGGGTCTGTGATTGTCTTGGCACAAGCTACCCCGCGTGGCCGTGGAGGTGACAATCCTCCAGCCCGTCAATCAGAGCCTCAAACGCGCGGCGGTGATCGCTCCCCAGGTCGGACATCGGAGCCCCCTGCTGCCCCACAATCACGGGACCGCGGCTCGGAGCCATCACAGCCTCAGCGTTCATCCAGCGGCGATGCACGTCCAACAGATGTCCCTACACGTGGCGGCGATCGATCTCCAGTGCGCACTTCCGAGCCACCATCCGCGCCAGCCAGAGAGCGTGGTCAAGAACCAACCAGCCCTTCCCGTTCATCCAGTGGCGACAGCCGTCCCGTTCGGGATGCAGGACGCAGTGGTGATCCAACTCCCATCGTTCGCGGTGACCGTTCGCCAGACCGGACATCTGGGCCAGCAGTTCCACCACAACGCGACAATGGTTCTAATAGTGGTAGAACTGATCGAACTGACCGCCCAGTCACAACTGAACAGCGGGATAGCCGCGCGCCACGGTCTGGACAACCATCCGCAGGATCACGTGATTCAGGCCGCCAGTCGGGACCTGACCGCAACCCGCCTCCACAGTCCTTCGGTTCACAAACCAGCCGTGACCTCGACCGGGGACGCTCTCCACTTCCAACCAGCCGGGTTGACAGGGATGAACGTGCGGGGACGCCACGCTTTACCATCGCTGACCGCCCAGGAACATCACGCACCCCGGATCGCTGGGTAGATCCGCAGTTCCGTGAGCGCCGCTGGCAGGAATCATCGGATGCACGCCGCTTTACCTGGGGCAGGGATGGTCAACGGTGTGGAAATGGTCTTGTTTTGCGGCCAGCGATGATCGTTGCTGATCCCTTCTTCGTGCCGTGGTTCCAGGACCGCTACGCGTTCTACCCACACTACTATTCCGGACCTATCGTGAGCGTAAACATCGCCTACAACCCTTGGTATGTGTACGCAGGCTGTGTCCCCACGTACATCTACCGCCAACACGTTATTGTGCAGCGCCCCCGCGTGATCTACGTGGACAGCCCGGTTTATGTGGATGGTCTTTACCGCCCAGTGACTGTCATCGACAATGGTGGGGACTACTACTTGTCTCCTCGTGCAAACGGTCGCTGGTGGCGGGATGACTACAACCTATCGAAGGCGATCTATAACATCCAAGATGCGTTTCTAACAGAAGACATCGCTTTGTTGGCAACGGCGACCTTGCCAGACATCGATGTGTCGATCTTCACCCGAGGACGCTATGAGTATTCGCTTCGGCCGGCAGACTACCTGGACATGACGCGTGACTTCATGCGGACAACACGGACAACCGACTTTGAGATTCTCAATGTCCAAAACAAGAATGCAGGTGTCGTCAATGTTCGCATCAGACACATGTACCGAAATCCTCAAGGGGATATCAATACAACGTATCTGACGCTGGTGATGGAGCGTCTGCGCGGTGATTGGACCATAACTCAGGTGGACACGGCTCCTGAACGTGGTTGATCACTAGCTAACGGCAAAGCCGGGCCGGGGAACACACTCCCTGACCCGACTTTTTTTGGCGCAAGACGCAGTTATCGATGAATCAATTTGCAGATACGCAAGGCAAGTGCCTGCTCTGTGTGGCGATGATGCTACTTTCGTACCTGATTCAGCTCGTTTCGCATCACCCGCCCAATAAATCCACCAGCGAGACTTGGTAGTGTGACAAGAAACGATTCTAACAACGGGGATTCGTGGCCGGCTGGCAGCCCGAGATTATGTAGGATTATGTGTGTGATGGGTACTCCGATGGCAACTAACAGCGATGAGACAACCCACCATTTTGGAAAGCTAAGACTGGAGACCATCGCACCAAACGCCACCAACATCAATATCGTTGTGTGCTGGACATCCTTGTTGTTGTAATCCCAAACACCCGTCACAGTGGCAGTAAAGAGCGCCAGCAACAGTGCAGGGCCAAGATTTGTAGGAAACCGTTCACGAGACACGACTTATACTACGCCACCATGTGACTGTTGGTTCACTTCCGAGACATCATCCGTACATTAATGGCTTGGTTGCCAGATATCCAACAATGGCGTCATCACTCGGTATGGATGTCTGTGCACCCATCGTGAGAGTCGACAAAGCAGCTGCCGCAGAGGCGTAATGCACCGCATCCGCGAGCGAATCTCCAGCCACAAAGCGTGCCGCAAAGGCACCACAAAATGTATCTCCAGCGGCGGTGGTGTCGACAGGCTTGACGATGAATGCTGGCTGGAAGAATGTGTCGCCGCCGCAAGACCAGACGATACCGGCTGCCCCCAGTGTTATGACCACAACACCATATCCTTGTTCACGCAGGTCCATCGACGCAAGCTCAGCCGACGCACGATCATTCACATCGGAATCCGTCATAATGGATGCTTCATGTTCATTCACGATCAGCACATCAATGCCCGCACGGTAGCGCGCTGGAATCGGTATAACGGGAGCATTGTTGAAGATGACCGGGATGTTGTTTTCGCGTGCCACATCGATGGTTTTGAAGATGGCCTCCGGGCTGATCTCGCCTTGCAAGAGGTACGCACCTAAATGACTTGAAGGTGCGGGTGGTGACACATGAACATTCGCACCGGATGCCACCGCGATCAGGTTCTCTCCCCTACCATCCACAATAATGACAGCCGTGCCCGTCGGACAGCTGGAGACACGGATGACATTGGAGCAATCGATTCCACATCCGACATATTGGCTTAGCAGTTCATCGCCGTAGGCATCATCCCCGAGCGCGGCATGCAGCACGACGGTTCCGCCTGCACGCTTGGCAGCAACCGCCTGGTTCGCTCCCTTGCCTCCTGAGATTTGCCGAAAGCTGCCCCCAAGAACGGTATGTCCAGGGGCAGGAAGTGTCGCAACCTGCATCACAAGGTCCATATTGCAGCTGCCGACAACGTGAATCTCACGCATGACTTAGGCGCCCAATGTCCAAGATCGGATGGACTTCTGATCCCGAATAACCATCTGGTTTCCGGCGAAACATGGCATTGACCAGAGACTACCCGGTTCAGCGATGGTGTAGGAGTAGAGTGGTGTCCATGCCTTTGTGGATGCATCGGCGACCGTGACTTCTCCGGAATCGGAAACAATCACGATATGCTTTCCAACCAAGGTGACATTGATGATTTGTTTGGCGATGCGAGGGCTTGTCCAGAGTGTCGAACCGGTGGCAATCGAGACACAGATGGCTCTCCGGGAACGCATATCGAAGCCGACAAGCGCATCATCAAGAATGACCGGATTTGTCATGTATGTGCTCATCTCGGCATTCTTCCAAGCGGACTTGAGCTCATATTTTCCATTGATGAGTTGGACATCAACCGCTTCCGTTGGCCGCGCTTCTCCAGAAATGATCAGCCGATTCCCAACGGGTATCGCATTACAAATGGTCTGCTCGTACATCGCGGTATAAGGAGAATCCCAAAGTACCTGCTTTGATGCGCGATCAATCCCAGCGAGGCGCTTGCCCGAAAAAGACATCAGGAGCTGCTTCCCGTGCATCTCTGTAAAGACCGGGCTTGTGTAAGACCCCTTTTCCTTCAGTACAGACCACTGGAGGACACCATCGGATGCACGAAACGCCGCAATGGAACCTGCCTTTTGGCCGCCAACATTGAAAATGACATTGTCGCCATCGGCGAGGGCACTCGATGAAACGCCACAGATCGGGAAATTCGCATCCCCGCCGCCGGGCATTTTTTCCGAACCGCCATACTCTTTTGCACAATCGTGACGCCATTTAAGCTTGCCTGATCGGGCATCCACAGCAGTCATCATCCCGCCAAGGCCAAGCGAAAAAATGGTTCCCTGGTGATACAGCGGAGTCGCATTTGGGCCTTTGCCAGCGGTTGGATCGGGCGCGACGAAAGTGGATGTATATTTATACTCCCAAAGAAGCTTTCCTGTGACCTGATCCAAGGCAAAGATACGCTCTAAACCGGCAGGTTGGACGGCCGTTCTGTCCATGCAATAGACACGTCCATCGGCGATGATTGGCGATGCATAACCAATCCCTACGGGTGTCGTCCAGCTTGCCTTTGGAAGCTTGGCTGGCCATGGGAGTGTTTGTGGGATGGTTCCATTACGCGATGGCCCCCGCCATTGCGGCCAATCCTGTCCATTGCCTATAAATCGCATTTCGTGTGCTCCAAAGAGGTTCTAATAATACAGTGTACAGTCATGACCAGTCGTTGCCGTAACCCTTCTCGATGATCGCCAAGACAGCAAATTCGGTAACATATTGGCATGCGCATTATCACGGCTAACCTAAACGGAATCCGCTCCGCCCAAAAGAAGGGCTTTTTTGACTGGATGGCGACGACAAACGCCGATGTCGTCTGTGTTCAGGAGCTCAAGGCCCAGGAGTCGGACCTAACGGATGAGATGCGGGCACCAGCTGGCTATACGGGACACTTCTCGTTTGCAGTGGAAAAGGGCTACAGTGGCGTTGGCATTTACACCAAACAGTCTCCTTCAGTGCTACGCCACACGCTTGACCATCCGATATTCGATACGGAGGGTCGCTATGTTGAGGCAGATTTTGGAAACTACACAGTTGTCTCCCTCTATCTGCCATCTGCAAGCTCACGCAACCCTGAAGAGCAAGTCATCAAGCAGCAGAAAAAGGATGAAGCCCTGCGTGTGTTCGCAGAGCATATGCAAAGCCTAAAGGCATCCGGGCGCTCGGTTATCATTTGTGGAGATTGGAACATAGCCCACACGGAGAAAGACATCAAGAACGCCAAAGGTAACAAGAACTCCAGTGGCTTCCTCCCGCATGAACGGCAGTGGATGACAGATCGTTTCGACGGGGATGGCTGGGTGGACATTTTCCGTTCCCTCTATCCAGATGAAGAAGCATTGGGTTACTCATGGTGGTCCAATATGCCGGGTGTCTTTGCTAAAAATGTTGGATGGCGGTTGGATTATCACGTGACAACGGAAGACATCGGGAAGCGCTCACGAGCTGCATTTGTCTACAAGGATGTCCGTTTCTCGGACCATTCGCCGGTTGTCGTGGACTATTCAGACTAAATCTATCCAAAGCACAGCTACAGTTGATCGGCTGAGGCACGCTGGTTGATGACTTCTGCAGCCAGTAATAACGAAAAAATCCTCCCAGTGTTCACTGAGAGGATTGTCTACATTAGCATCTGTGGCCGCTAACGGCTCATGCCGTTGTTGTTCTTCATGCTTTCCTTGACACTTTCAGGTGTGATTTTCACGGTTTCACCCGTTGCTTCACTTCCACTGAACTTCTTCTCATCTTTACTGCAACCAGCAGTGATGAAAAGAACACATATCACGGCGAAAATAGTGAATATTCGTTGCATACAGTCCCCTATGGATTGGAGGTATACCAGCTACCATCAGCATTCTGGTGCGGAATACCCCAGAACTCGTGTTGTCCAGCATATGGACCCTGTGAGATGCGGAACAGGCGAATGACTTGACCATCGAGCGCAGCACAGGTGTACGGAGTTCCATTCGCAGC
>CAIYBQ010000390.1 GCA_903924445.1 uncultured Armatimonadota bacterium
ACCAGCGTACAGAAGTGACATCGAGGCGATCTCGCAGCTTATCGTCACCGACATGGATGGCAAGCGTGCGGTTTCCGTCGCGGATGTGGCCGAAGTTCGTATAGCGAGTGGGCCGTCGATGATTCGTGACGAAGACGGGATGTTGACCGGCTATGTCTATGTCGACCTTGATGGCCGAGATCCGCAGTCCTTTGTGGATGAAGGCAAGCGTGTGCTTGCAGCTGAGCTAAAGCTCCCGACAGGTGCGACAGTTTTGTGGTCTGGTCAATATGAAAACATGCAACGGGTTGCGCATAGGTTGACGCTGGTTGTTCCAATCACTCTAGCCCTGATCTGTATCCTACTCTACATAAACCTCAAGTCCATTCAAAAGACCATGATCGTGTTGCTCGCTGTTCCATTTTCAGCGATTGGTGCCATCTGGCTTGTGTATGCCCTTGGCTTCAATATGAGCATCGCGGTTTGGGTTGGTCTGATTGCCCTTATGGGTGTGGATGCCGAGACGGGTGTGTTTATGTTGCTCTACCTGGACCTTGCGTACAACAAGGCGAAGAAAGAGGGACGTCTGACAAGCCGGGATGCCTTACGTGAGGTGGTGGTCGCGGGAGCTGCTCGGCGTGTTCGTCCGAAGTTTATGACGGTGATGACGATGTTTATGGGGCTTGTTCCTGTGCTTTGGTCAACAGGGGCCGGCTCGGATGTGATGCAGCGTATTGCTGCTCCAATGGTGGGTGGTATCTTCACGAGCTTTCTGCTTGAGCTGCTGGTTTATCCGGCAATCTATGAAGTGTGGAAGTGGAAGAGTGAGGTTTCGTTAATGGTGCATGCTTCAACCGAAAATCAGGCATTTGCGACGCCTGTCCGCACCCAAATCATCCAAAAACCGTAATAAAGGGGTGATTTACTCCTTACCGTATAAATACTAGTTTAGTAATACATAAGTTAACAATCTGGTATAAATAACATTCTTTCCTACCCGGCCTTTCGCATAGGCTAACTGCGTCGGTTTTCGACGGCAATAGAGGTGCCCATCGGCATAGATATTGCACATCTGTTAACTATCTGCGGTGCACCTTTCCCAAAGGCATACAGCAGGCAAAGGCAGATGCGAAAACGCATCACGTATTCCCGGTACGAAAGAGAATTCCATATATGGTTACCAAGCGTCAGAACTGGTTACTCAGATTCGGTGTGCTGGCTATTGTCAATCCCTCCCTCATCATGCTGTCCCTGGCAGCTGGTGGACCTGTGAAGGAATCGACAGTCACATCACCAAAGTCTACAAAAACCGCAACACGCTCCGTTAGCAAAAAAGCACGGACAGCATCTAAGGTGACAGGCAAGTCAGCACAGCTATCCACAAAGGTGGATATAAAGGCTGTTACCCGTAAGCCTGAAGGTCAGGAACGCAAAGTCCTCGGCCGTGTATCTGTAGAGCAGCGCAAAGCAGCTGCGGCCGCAATGCGCACCGCTCGTGCGGAACGGCGCGGACCGGCACAGATTGGCGCCCCAGGGCCAGGTGGTCAACCTGACTACTTTGGTACAACACCAAACTATGCAAACAGCCCACTGCCACAATTCGATGCTCAAGGTAACCACATTGCAGGCACCGGAATCCGCAAGTTTGTAGATACACTCCCTGGCCTTGGCCCAAACCATGCCAACAACCTTGGTAAGTACATCTCTGTTGCGCAGCCAATCCCAAATGCTGCCTACCCAAATGATGACTACTACGAGATCGGTGTCGAGGACTTCCAACATCAATGGAATACCGACCTGCCTCCTACATCCCAGGTTCGTGGCTACCGTGACCTGAACCCACTCTCCGATGGGCAGCCACACTACCTTGGCCCATTCATTTTCGCAGAGGCAGACAAGCCTGTGCGAATGAAGTTCGTTAACAACCTCGGCGTTGGCACTGCAGGCAACCTCTTCCTCCCCGTTGACAAGACGTTGATGGGAGCTGGTGATGGCCCACTGCAAACCAGTGTTGATGGAAATGGAAACCCTGTCTATGCACAGTACACAGAAAACCGTGCCCTCATTCACCTCCATGGTGGCAAGACTCCCTGGATCTCCGATGGAACCCCACACCAGTGGATTGTGCCAGCGGGTGAATCTACGCCGTACAAGCGCGGTGTGAGTGCACGCAATGTACCTGATATGACCGATCCAGGTGATGGTGCGATGACGTACTACTTCACCAACCAGCAGAACGCCCGGCAGATGTTCTACCATGACCACACATCTGGTATGACCCGCCTGAACTTCTATGCAGGTGAGGCATCCGGGTACTTCATCACGGATCAGTACGAGAAGGACCTCATTGATGGAACCAACCTCTCGGGCATCAACCCGGGTCTGAAGCAGGTTCTACCAACATCAAATGATGAACACCGTTACGGTATCCCACTCGTAATTGCGGACAAAACATTCGTTCCTGATGCTGCACAGCTGGCTGCAACGGACCCAACATGGAACTGGGGACCAATGGGTAACCTCTGGTACCCACACGTCTACATGCCAAACCAAAACCCGTATGACATCTCTGGTGCAAACGGAATGGGGCGCTACGACTGGGGACAGTGGTTCTGGCCATCCTTCCCAAGCAAGTTTGGAGCCGTTCCAAACCCGTACTACGGAGCTCCAGGCGAGCCTCCAATGATGCCTGGTGTACCTCACCCAAGTGCGGTTCCAGAGGCATTCATGGATGTCATGACGGTCAACGGTACGGCATTCCCGACGATGCCTGTTGAGCGTAAGGCGTATCGCTTCCGCATCTTGAATGCATCCACAGAGCGTTATGTCAACCTTCAGCTGTACTACATCGACCCTGCGCATCCAACGGAAATCAAAATGCTTCCAGCGGATCCACATGGTCCTAACGATGCATTGCCATTGTCCACACCAGGCATGACTGGATTTGGCGTTGGTTTCACCAACCCATTGATGAACAACGATGGAACGATTGGCGGTAACGGAACAGGTCTTCCTCCTGGAACCTGGCCTGATACATGGCCAACGGATGCTCGTGATGGCGATGTTCCTGACCCAACAGCGGCTGGTCCAGCGTGGGTACAGATTGGAAATGAATCTGGCTTCCTGCCGAAGCCCGTTATCATTCCAAGTGCACCATTTGCCTACGAATACATGCGACGAACCATCGTCGTGCTTAACAACTCAACCCACTCCCTGTGGATTGGTCCTGCTGAGCGCGCTGATGTCCTCGTTGACTTTTCACAGGTGCCTGCCGGCAGCAAGATTATCATGTACAACGATGCCGCTGCGCCACTACCAGGCTTTGATGCACGGTTGGACTACTACACCGGCAATCCTGATCAGCAGGATACGGGCGGTGCTCCAAGCACAGTGGAAGGCTTTGCGCCAAACACACGTACAATCATGCGCTTTGATGTCGGCACTGCACCTGCAGCTGCTCCATTAAATGTCAATGACATTACGCCACTGATTCAGGCAGCACACACGGCCAGCCAGCCAGCGCCAATCGTTCCACAGTCATCCTACAACGATGCCCGTGGTCAGAACTATCCGGATACGTATAGCTCAATCAATGCGACATCGCTGACATTCACCCCATTGGATGAAAAGACCGGAGCCCCAACGGGTCCTGCGGTCACCACAAAGATGGAGCCAAAGGCAATCCAGGAGCTCTTTGAGCTGCAGTACGGCCGTATGAATGCAACGCTTGGTGTTGAAATGCCATTCACCACCTATGCAACGCAGGTCACTGTCCCTCTGGGATACTTTGACCCGACAACCGAAAACATGTCAGATAACAAGGTTCAGATCTGGAAGGTGACGCATAACGGTGTGGACTCCCACATCATGCACTTCCACCTGTTTGATGTTCAGATTGTGAATCGTGTTGGCTGGGATGGTGCGGTTACTTGGCCAGAAGCCAATGAGCTTGGTTGGAAAGAATCGCTGAAGATGCACCCGCTGCAGGACTGTATTATCGCAATGCGTCCAAAGCACATGTTCCTTCCGTTTGCTGTTCCAGATAACATCCGACCACTTGACCCAACCAAGGCTGTCGGTGCACAGATTGAAGTTCAGGACCTCTCTGGTGCTGGCCCGATAACCATCACCAATGCCAATACCAACTTTATGTGGGATTACGCATGGCACTGTCACCTCCTCGGTCACGAAGAGAACGACATGATGCGACCGGTCAGTGTTGCTGTTTCCAAGACAGCTCCAGTGGCACCAACAGGCGCATCGGCAACCGTAGTTAGCAGCGGTATTCAGGTTTCCTGGTCGGATTCGTCTTCGGTGAACTGGAACTACCGTGTTGAGCGCAATGCTGGAGCACGTGTTTCCGGTGGTGGCCTCCTGTGGTCTGTTGTTGCAACAGTTCCAAAGGGTACGACTACCTGGATCGATAAGGACAACACAATCGGTGGCACGATTCAGTATCGGATCTCTGCAATCAATGGTGGTGGCGAGTCTGCAAAGGCAACCTGTTCAACAAGTGTTACGAGTAGCGTCCGTTTGGCAAACCTGACGGCGTATGCAAGTCCACTGTCGAGCAGCGCTCCAACCGTTCAGCTTTACTGGACAAATAACAATCCATCAGCGACCGGTATTGTTGTTGAGAGAGCTACAAACCGTACCTTTACGGCAAATGTCGTAGATGTAACAGCCAGCGGATTGTCCAGTGACATGGTGGATTCCACCGTGGCAGCAAAGACCACGTATTATTACAGGGTCAAGTCAGCCGATTCGAATACCTGGGTGGGCCCAGTTGTTGTAACCACGGAAGGTCAGCTTCCAGCTGTTATTAGTGGAGTTACCGCAACGCCTGCCGCATCAACATCAGCTGCACCGAGTATCAACCTTAGCTGGAGTTTGGGATCCATCCCATATCCATTGACTGGCTTGATGCTGCAGAGGGCAACGGATGCTAACTTCACCGCAAATCTGACTACCATCAGCCTTGCTACGAATGCAACATCCTTTGTAGATACTCCACTTGCAATCCAGACAACATATTACTATCGTCTGGCAGCAAGCAACCAGTATGGCATGGCAAATTACTCTGCTACAGCAAGTGCTACGACAGGTGTACAGGTGCCAGGCGCACCAAGTGGTTTGGCTGCAGCCCCAGCAGTTGCTGGAACCGGTACCACGTCAAGCATCTCCTTAAGCTGGGTTGACAATGCATCGAATGAGACGAGCTTTGAAATACAGCGTGCAACAAACAGCCAGTTCACAACAGGACTGACTACGTTGTCTGCTGCAGCCAATGCTGTTACATTCAATAACACTGCACTGCCACTCAATGCAACGTACTACTACCGAGTTCGTGCATTAGCAGCCGGTGGAGCGCAGTCAGCATGGTCAAATGTTGCTGGACCAGTAACTACTCCGCAGAGAGTCGGGATTGCTCCAACAGGAGTTCGACTAGCAACTGCGGCTGCGGGAAGCAATCCAATGACCGTTACGGTTCGTTGGACTAACCCAACGCAGGCAGCTGGTATCAACCCGACAGGTATCACGATTCAGCGTGCCACCGATGCAGCATTCACTGCAAATGTCACATCGTTTGCTGCAGCATCTGCCACGGCAACCAGCTATGTTGACACCACAGTGAGCGGCTCAACCCGCTACTACTACCGCCTTGCTACAGTGAATATTGCAGGAACGGGCCCATGGTCCACTGCTGCCAACATCACTACACCGGTCGCGGTAGCTGGAGCTCCAGTTGCATCTGCAGTCAATGTTCCAATCAGCACGAATGCTCCTAGCATCACGGTTAACTGGACAGCGACACCACCGGCTGGAGTCACAGGGTTTGTCATTCAAAGGGCACGTAACGCGCAGTTCACGACCAATATGGTCCAGACAAGCGTTAGCGGTGCAGCCTTGCGGACGTTTACCGACACGGGTCTCGGAGCCAACACGGCATACTTCTATCGTGTGGCAATGGTCAGCCCGCTAGGTAACTCGGCTTGGTCAAATACGGTGACGATTACATCTGTTGGACAGCTCCCTGGTCAGGTAACAGGACTAGCTCTCAACGGAACGGTGACCACCACATCGGCACCAATCCGCTGGACTGCTGTAACCGGTGCAACCGGCTATAACATCCAGTTCACAAATGGAGCAACGGTCCTCGCCAGCACAGCAACGGGAACAACGGCAACGCGTACCGGACTCACACGGGGTAGAAGCTACACCGTCCAGGTCCGTGCGACGAATGCAAGCGGTACCGGTGCGTGGAGTGCACCAATCACGGTTACCACTGCTCCGTAAGGAGATTTGGACAAACCGTACCAATCAACAGCCTGGGTTGCATACACCCAGGCTGTTGTCAATTACCGGAACATCCTATGATTAGGACACAGTCTATAATCATCAATCGTCGCAGAACGTTTTGTAAACCGAGGTCCTTCGAATGTTTCACATCCACCGCAGGTTCATCGCTTCAGCTACCATTGCCGGTATCGCTCTCTGTATCTCAGCCCCTGTTCAAGCACAGGACTACACCCTTCGCTCAGTTATTGGGGCACTTGGTAGCGGTAACAGCCAATTTCGAGCTCCTGATGGAATTGCAACCAGCGGTGATCAGGCTATTTTCGTTGTAGACACCAACCTTAACAAAGTACAGAAGTTCGACCTGGCTGGCGGCTTCCTGAAGTCATGGGGTGGTGTCGGTGAAGCAAATGGAAAGTTCAATTCGCCGACCGATATCTGCGAGGGACCAGCAGGGAACATCTACATCGTAGATACGGCTAACAATCGCGTTCAGTATTTCAGTCCAAGCGGGCAGTTCATCCAGAATTTTGGAACAGGCGGGTCAGATACGTCAGCGCCAGGCAAGTTCAATACGCCTCTTGGAATCGCAGCCTTTGGAATTGACCGAATCCTGGTTGCAGATTCGCGCAACCATCGTATTCAAATTCTCGGCAAATCTGGCGATCCCATAAGTTCGTTTGGCTCTTTTGGCGTAAATGCCGGGCAGTTTGATCAGCCCGCAGCGTTGGCAGTCAATCAGACAACCGGTGACATTTATGTCGTCGATACAGGCAATAGCCGCGTTCAGTGCTTTACCAAAGATGGCATTTACAAACACCAGTGGGGTGGTTTCGGCTCTAACTATGGCCAGTTTGCGAATATCGGTGGGATTGCCATTAATTCCAATGGAATGGTTTTTGTGGCGGATACGGCGAACCTCCGCGTACAAGTCTTCAGTGCGAATGGGACATTTGTCAATTCCATCGAGGGACCGTTCGGACAAGCCCGGACATTTCTCGGGCCACGCCGCGTTGCGCTCGACCGCTATGGCACCCTCTATGTCACTGACTCCGGTGCAAGTACATCCGCAGCGCAGCGCTTCATGATTTTTGATCCCCTTGGTGTGGATAACCGCCCTCCGGTGACAACCATTTCCTGTAGCCGGGAACGTGCGGATGGACAATGGTTCTCAGGACCTGTTTCTGTAACGCTAACTGCTGTCGACCTCGTTGGCGGTTCGGGTGTTAAACACATCATTTATCAAGTCGATGGCAGTGCTCCGGTAACATCCTCCTCACTGAAAGTGACACTGGATTTCCTCACAGATGGACGCCACACCCTGACCTACCATGCAGTTGACATCGCCGGAAATGTTGAAGGTAATCATGTTGTAAACATCGATATTGATTCTGTGGCACCCGCTCTTGATGTTCAGGCGAGTGCTGATGGCAAGACAATCACAATACTTTGTTCCGACCAACTTTCAGGTATCGACAAGGTTACGTATTCCATTGATGGCGGTGCTTTGCTTGAATACAGCACGCCTCTCACCTTGGATGGCAAGCGTCACCAAGTCATTGCTACCGCAATCGACCGTGCTGGAAACAAGTCGCAGACACGAACTGTCATCGTGAACATCGCTCCAAAGGAAGTGATCGTACCGGCATTTGTCGCTGGTGGGGTACCTCTTAAGGTCACCGTCGGCCTCACTGATCCCGCACCAACGGGTGGTCTCGTTGTAACTCTCAAGAGCTCATCCACGCTTGCAACCATCCCTGCAACCATTACGTTTGCAGCGGGCGAGGAGGAACGTACGGTCAACATCGTGACCACACCAGTCTCGACAGGTGTAGCGGTGACCATCAATGCAACAGCAAATGCCCAGACTGTTTCGCAGACATTCCAGCTGGTCCCGCCATCCGTGCAGTCCATTTCTGCCACGCCCGAAACACTGACCGGGGGTGCTGCCGGCGCTATTCGCGTGACGCTCAATGGTCCGGCACCAAAGACCGGGACAGCACTCACCCTTGGTAGTACCAGTCCATCGCTTGTCATCGCGACAAAAGCCATCGTGGTTGCGGGAAAAACTTTCATCGATGTACCTTTTAAAACGCTGCCCGTTGGAGGAAGCAGCGATACTGTCGCTCGGGTGATGACAACGACGGCTGTTGGTGGTGGAGCGTCTGCTGCCGTCGATGTGACAATTCAACGGCCAACAATCAAGGCTATCAGCGCACTGCCATCCCCGGTTGCCGGAGGGAAGCCAGTCACGGTAACTGTCACATTCACCGGAGCGGTGCCGGCAGCCGGCGGAACGCTCATCCTTTCGAGCAGCTCTGCTGCCCTGAGTTGCCCAAAGTCGGTTCTCATCAAGGGGAATGCGACATCCGCTACATTTGTTTGTACGACGACTGCAGTCACAACCAGGACACCCGTTGTCCTAAAGGCGTCCCTTCACGGGAAAGAAGTTCAGACCACCATAAACGTGCGCAGCCTTGAAGTCCTGAAAATCGTGGCAAGTCCGGCTTCAATGACAGGGGGAACCGCCGCAAAACTGACCGTCACTCTCACGGAAGCCGTCTCCAAGGGGCAGTCCGTTACCGTTTCACTGTCATCCGACTCACTAAAGCTGTCACTACCCGCAACCGTGGTTATCCCGGCAGGCAAGTCATCGGGCATTGTTACCATGCAATCCAGCGCAGTTGGAGAGCTCTGGATTGCCTATGTAACGACATCCCTAAATGGTGGCGCAATCACACAGGGTATCCAGATCACTCCCGTTGAAGTATCGAAAGTGACCCTCGTACCGACATCAGTAAAGGGGGGCTCCAGTAGCCAACTGACCATTACCCTCGCCGTCGCCGCGCCCGTCGACACCACCATAACGCTTACATCCGCATCTCGACCAGTAGCATCCCTCCCAGCAACCTGTATCGTGCCAAAGGGAAGCAAAACGGTAACAGTGCCAGTCACAACGACAGCTGTCACGAAGAATGTATCCGTCAAACTGACAGCACAATCCGGGTTCATACCTGTGGCCACATCGCTGAACGTCCTAAAGTAAGCCGCAATTCCGGCGGGTAAGATAGCCGCATGACTGGATTTCCAAAGTTCGGCGCGGTCGTAAATGCCACCCGGAGTGTTTCCACAGAACAGCTTCGTCAGACGATTATGGGACTCTGTGCATTCCCGACACGGCATACGTTGTCGGGCGCGCGCGGAGTGGATGCCGTAGCGGACTGGCTGGTGCGTCGCCTGCAAAGCTATGGCGGCAACCTGCGTGTCGAAAAAGATACGTGGCTGGAGCCCAAGGGGCAGCGCGTCAATAAACCATCCACCATTTCCAATGTCTACGCCAAAATCCCAGGCTCCAAGTACCCAAACCACTGGGTTGTCATCAGTGGGCATTATGACTCCCGCGTTACGGATGTCATGGATTCCAACAGCAATGCACCCGGTGCTAACGATGATGCATCCGGCGTCGCAGTCACCATCGAAGTCGCCAGAATCCTCGCAACGAGTAAGCCCGACGTTGGTATCATCTTCGCTGCGCTTACGGGTGAAGAGCAGGGCCTCCTCGGCGCCAAACACCTAGCGGATTCACTAGTCGCCAAGGGGGAAACTGTCGTCGCGATGGCAACCTACGACATCGTTGGTAACTCAATGGGTGCCGATGGTAAGAAGCGCACAGATTACATCCGTATCTTCTCAGGCGGAGACACCCCCGGAGAGACAAGCGTAGCTGCTACCCGCCGGCGGACCACAGGCCTCGATGCCGATTCGCCAAGCAGAACGCTGGCTCGCTCCGTCGCCGATGTCGCAAAACGCTACATAAAGGGCTTCCGAACCGAAGTCGTCTACCGCCAGGATCGCTTTGGCCGTGGTGGTGACCATTCGCCATTCCACGCAGCCGGTTTTGCCGCGGTCCGCTTCACCGAACCGAATGAGGATTGGACACATCAGCATCAGGATCTCCGCATGGATGCCGGCATCGACTACGGAGACAAGCCCGAGTATGTCGACTTTGCCTATCTCACAAATGTCACCCGCCTCGCCGCTGCATGGGTGACAGACATCAGCCATGCACCATTACCCCCAGCCGGTGTAACTTTGGTGACAGATTTGGCCCCAATAACGACCATGAAGTGGCGGGCAAACCCGGATGCCATCGGCTACGAAATCCTTGTACGACGCTCCACAAAGGCGGAATGGGAGAAGACCATTCCCATCAACAAACAATCAGCGACCGAAGCAAAGCTCCCGTTCTCTAAGGATGACTACGTATTCGGACTCCGCTGCGTTGGTAAAAATGGTGCTCGCAGCCTTGCTGTCATCGCTGGTAGGTAGGCAACGATGTTACAAAACACCATCCA
>CAIYBQ010000391.1 GCA_903924445.1 uncultured Armatimonadota bacterium
CCGTTCGGTAAAGCCGGTTTCCGTGCTCGAGCAAAAGGTCGGCTCCGACCCGGCATTGTCCGATCTCCGCCGCCTGGTGGAAGACCGTGCACGCCGTATCCGTGAAGGCTGGACGCCATCGAGTGCCGTCGTCAGCGAGCTCGACTTCAAGATCAAAGCCATTGAGGGCGAAGTCCGCAAGCGCCAGGCATCTGATCCTAGCAACTCACGTAACATCCTCGACACAACCCTTACGGACAACCCTGAGTACAACCAGTTGCAGCAGCTGATCGTCGAAGCCAATATCTCTGGCCAGACACAGCGTGCACAGGTGGCACAGCTTGATACCCGTATCGGTCAGTATGAGAGTGAGATTGCAAAGCTTCCTGCTGATGAGCGTATCCTTACGGAAAAGACCCGTGACTACAAGCTGTTGCAGGGCCAGTTCGAAGACCTCTCTGAGCGTCGTCAACAGGCACAGATCAAGAAGGACCTTGGCGAAGTTACAGCAGCATCCCAGTTCAACACTATGAACCTGGTTGCCGCCGAGTCCACCGCCAACCTTAAGAAGAAAATCCTGACGATTGCAGCAGCCCTTGCCCTTGGACTCTTCCTCGGCCTGGTTCTGGTAGTAATCCGGGAGTGGATGGACCCGTCCATCCGGTACGAAGCGGATGTCGAGCGTCTCCTTGGAGTCCCGGTTCTCGTCAGCCTGCCTGAATCCCAGCAGCTACGCTTCCAGGCAACCAAGGTAGCCAGCATGGCCATCTCATCTAAGACGGAAGGTAAATAATATGGACCGCATCGATAACGACGCAAGTCTCCGCGGAGGAGCATCCATCGAGTTGGTCACTGTCAGCAACCCTGACAGTGACTCCAACAAACAGCTGCTCAACCACGATGATGAATCTCCTCTCATCCGGCCACAGCTGCGCTTCGAGCGTACCAACGACCGTTTTGTGCACCTGCACACGGCTGTCGAATACCTCGCAACCCCGGCCGCGATCCGCACCCATGAGCTCATGGACCGCTCCCTCTTTGATGGCCAACAGAGCGTCATCATGGGAGTTACATCCGCTGTTGCAGGTGAAGGTAAGTCCACGATTGCGCTTCACCTCGCGATGAGCATCGCCAAGAACAGCTTCAAAAAGGTCTGTCTTATCGACCTCAGCCTCTCCCGCAGCACCTTGGCTGATCGCCTGGGTTGTGCTGGGACGACGGGTATTGTCGATGTCCTCGATGGCGAAAGCAACACGGTTACGACGATCCAGTCTGAGGAGTGCAAGGGCTTTTACTTCATCCCAGCAGGCAAGGATTCCGACAATCCAAACCGCATCGCACGCTCGCCATACATCACCGAAGTCTTTGCCGCATGCCGCGAGCTCTATGATGTGATTGTTGTTGAGCTGCCATCCGTGGCCAGTGGAAACGTTTTGCCAATCAAGCCGTATATCGATGCCATCATGATGGTCGTCTGGTCTGGTGTGACACCGCGTGAGGTCGTGCATTCATCCCTTGAAAAGCTTGGCCGTGACAAGGTTATGGGCGTTGTGATGAACCGTTCGAAGGACCATGTCCCTACGGGTGTCCGTAGCATGTTCCGCGTCTGATCTCCTGAGTTGAATTGACATCCATGAGCACTATCGCTGGAATTATCACCCTCCTGGTCGCCGTTCCGATCTGCGTTGGGAGCGGCTATCTCCTGTTCATTCTGATCAGTGCAGCCACCGCTCCAAAGCGCAAACGGACATCTACGCTAAGGGTTTCCCCGCTGAGCGCGACAATCGTGATTCCGGCGCATAACGAAGAGGATGTCATCGCGGCAACACTACAGTCCCTGGCGGCCGTTGAGCCTCGCCTGCCGATTGTTGTGATTGCGGATAACTGCATTGACAGCACGGCGCAGCTGGCGCGTGATGCTGGTGCATTTGTGATCGAACGTCAGAACAAAGCGGAGCGTGGCAAGGGTTTTGCGCTTGCATTTGCATTCGACATTTTGATGAACGGTGCCGGCAATGCATCTGAGGTTCGGGGCGCCGGAGCGGATGCGTATATCGTTGTGGATGCCGACACGCAGGTGCAGCCTGACTTTGCGTTGCGCCTCCTTGCTGAGCTCCCGGATGACCCATCGGTCCCGGCGGCTGTCCAGGGGCGCTACGGTGTGATGAATGGCGGGGATGGCTGGCGCGCTGCCTTGATGTCCGCTGCTTTTGATCTTGTAAACCATATCCGCCTCCTTGCCATTGATCACGCGGGTGGGTGTCTTGGGCTGAAGGGCAACGGGATGGCGTTTACCCGAGGGTGCCTCGCCCGATACCCGATGTCTGGCCGGTCGGTGACAGAGGATTTGGACTATGCAATGGACCTGATGCAGCATGGCGGCATCCGGGTTCAGTATGCCCCGCATGCGTTCATCTGTGCTCAGATGCCAGTGACGGACGACCAGGCGCGTAGCCAGCGCCAGCGCTGGGAGGGTGGACGCTACCGTGTCGTGCGCTCACGTGCCCCGCAGCTGCTCAAGGCATTGATTTCAACGGGTGATCTTCGCTTCCTTGGCGCGATGTTTGAGCTGCTACAGCCACCGCTTGCCGAGCAGGTCTCCGGATGCATCGGACTGAGCAGCCTCGCGATACTCTGTGCACTCCTTGGTAGTCCATTCGCAGGAATTGCGATGGTGGCGTCCGGGTTCAGTGTGGTTTGTGTCCTCATGTATGTCTTTTTTGGCCTGGGATTGGCTGGAGCCAAAAAAGAGACCTTCAAAGCGCTTGCCTTTGCGCCGATATACATCGTGTGGAAGCTTGTCCTCTACGCCATCGGACTGTTGTCTGGGCGTCGATCGGGTAAGGCAGACACCGGTGGGGCGGATGCGGAGTGGGTGAGAACCAGCCGGATCAAGATTCCTATCGCGGATGAGAGAACAAACCCATGAATTTGTGCATTTCCATTCTTTACGGCGTCTCTGCGATTGGCCTCTTGACGAAGCGAATCAGTAAGGGAACCCTTTGGGCTATTTTCCTGTGGATTCTCGCATGTGTCGTCTTCACGTATATCAAGGATTAGGCAGGTCGCACGACGTAACCCCATGGCCGTACAACAACCAACATCGGATCCACAGAAGCCAGCCTTCGCCGCGATTCCATCACCTCTCCTCGAGCTGCTCCCGGATGCCGGAGCCTTTGCAAGCAATGTAAGGCGCTCAAAATTCATCTGGGTTATTTGGGCACTGCTGCTCTCCCTGGTCTGCGGTGGACTCTTTGTCCTGCTGGACCTCGACAGCGCCGCGCTCCCGATGGTGTTCATCGCAATCTTCGTTGTTCCCTTTCTGCTCTGGCGCTACCGAAAGCTGTCGCTGTACATCATCTTTTCAGCGGCTATCCTATTTGAAGTTATGCCCGGTGACATTTCGGATGGCTTTTTCGATCAGGTGCCATTCTTCTGGAATGTGAACACCATCTTCCAGCGTCGTGGGATGAGCTTTGAAGCACTCCCAATCAACCTCTTCGAGCTGACATTTTTGATCGCGGGCTTTGGCAACATGGTTCGAAATGTCTACATGCGGACAGTGAAGATCCAGTTTGGAACATTGATCTGGCCTCTGGCGATGTACACCCTGATGGTCATCCTCAATACGGTCCGAGCCTTCGGCGAGGGCCAAGAACACACTATTGTTCTCCAGGAGATCAGGTCACAGTTTTATTTGATAACTATTTATCTCTTTGCTTTCAATATCACTGATCCAAATGTGGATGTGAAGCGCTTTGCATGGATGTTTGCCGTGTGCGCCGGGATAAAGGGACTTGCATATTGCTACCGTCGCTATGTACTGATCGCTGGCTTGCCACTGCCTGACCAAGGTGTTGGATCACATGAGGAAGCGTTCTTCTTCTGCTGCTTTGTCGGCTTGCTCTTAGCTGCTTGGCTTGTCAAAATGCGCGGTTCGCTGATGGTCTGGTTGTGGCTGCTTTATCCTGCCGTCGTGCTTGGAAACCTTGCAACAAACCGTCGTGCTGGAACAGCTGCACTCGTGATCGCTCTGCCAATTCTCATCATGGCCGCGATTCGGGCGATGCCAAAGCGTCGTACGATGGCAATCGTTCTCGGAGTGATGATGGTAACCCTTGGACCAGTCTATTACTTCGCGTTCCGAAACTCGGAATCGACGATAGCGCAGCCCGCCCGTGCGATTAAGAGTCACTTTGAGCCAAATGCCCGTGATGAGTCATCCGACCTTTACCGTCAAGCTGAGAGTGCCAACATGATGGACACAATCAAGGAGTCGCCACTAACTACGCTGATTGGTTACGGATATGGAAAGCCGTTCCTAAAGAATCATCCGATGGCGGACATTTCCAAAACGTATGCATTGTGGGATGTGATTCCACATAACCAGATTCTTTGGGTGTGGATGCGTACCGGCACAGTTGGGTTTGTTGCCTTCTGGATGATCATCGCGTTTGCCATCATCCGTATCTGTCGATTGATGATTCTTGCTGAAAAGGATGACAATCCCTGGTCGCAATTACTGGCTTTATGGGCATTCTCAATAGTGGTAATGGGGATCATGTTCGGCTTACTTGATCTTCAGCTGAGCTGTTATCGAAACATGATCTTCCTTGGGCTGATTCTAGGGCTCGTAGAACGAAATTTATATAACCGTGCCAGAAGTTCTATGGTGGAGATGGTTACGAATGCGAGCTGATTTTCCATCCTCGCAAGGGTTACCACGCTTCAAATATGTGGAAGGACTTCGTGCACTAGCGTGTCTCACCGTAGTCTTTAACCATGCAATTGCAGAGAGTTACCCATCCGCTTACCATGTGTCGATACCTGAGAACTTATCTTTGCTACGTCTTTGGTTTGCTTTTGGCCATCACGCCGTAACTGCGTTCATCGTGATAAGCGGTTTTTGTCTTGGATTACCGGCTGCATCCCAACAATTCAAGCGTGAAATAGGGTGGGGCACATTTATGGTGAGGCGAATCGCGAGGATACTTCCTCCCTACTATGCCGCCCTAATCATTAGTCTCATCATTGCTTGGGCTTTTTTCCCATCCCCAGTCGGCATTCATTATGACTTTTCTGCTCATCCCAGGAGCCTAGACATACTGTCACACGTTCTCATTTTGCAAAATGTTGTCGGTACAGGCCAAATCAACTACAGCTTGTGGTCTATCGCTACTGAACTTCACATCTACGCAGGGTTTCCTCTTCTAGTAAAAGTCTTGTCAAAGAGAGGTGGTTGGTTTCTTGCACTTCTTGGGGTGCTGATTTCATTCGCTTTGAGTTTTCTTTTGCTTGAGACCAGGCTGAGTAGAGCCTACGTTCATCTGGCTGGAGCATTTATTGTGGGTGTTGGTGCAAGTTGGGTTGTTTCTGGTGACCACAATCATAACTTCACAAACATCTTGCGGAAAATTTCTAAGCCTGTTGCTATGGGTACCATGACACTTGTTGTCGCCTGGACGATTATCCTGCCGCGAAGTCTGTATAAACCTTTTATATTGCCCCATGACTTTTTGGTGATGATCGGTATTGGGGCCGTCCTCATATGGTGCGCATCAATATCAGGGTTCGGACGAAAGTTATTGGAGCTCAAGCCATTGGTATGGCTTGGGGAGCGATCTTATTCGCTTTATCTGCTGCACGTCCCAATACAAGCAGCACTCTTGAAAGTCGCCATCAATTCGCTGGATCTGACGCATACAGAACGTCTTGTATTCTCTCTAACGGTTGGCTTTGGGATTCTCCTTGGCCTAACCTGGGTCTTTCATCGATTTGTTGAGATTCCTGCGATGGCATTAAGTCGTGGAGTTGCACAACATAGGCTGGTTCGTACATGACAGTTGTGGTTGAACCTAAGAACAACGTCACTGCGGTACAAAAGCCGATAAAGCAACTCGCTGTAACAGTCCTGACACAGCTGTTGTCGTGGGCATTTGCGATGATTGTGACGTTCGTCCTGCCACGCTACAGAACTGTCCCCGAGTTTGCGATTTTCTCCGTGATGTTCGGCTACACCAGCCTTGTCAACAGCATCGGTGACAATGGCATTTCTGCACTTGTCAGCCGGTCCATTTCCATAAATCCGGATAGAACCTGGGGCTTGCTAAAGGCTGCAGCAATCATCAAAATAGCTGTCAGTGTAGCTGCTGCCATCACGTTTGCGATTATGTTCAAGGTCATCCACTACGATGCTGTTGCAGCAAAGTATGTGGTTTACGGAATTCTTTGTTCAACAGTGAGCCAACTCGGTGCAGTGTGCAAGGATGCCATCCGGGGTTTTGGTCGGGTGTCGTCATCCAATGTCCTTCAGCTGGTTGAACGTGGAATCTCGACGGCACTCTCGGTCACACTCGCCATCACCGAACAACCCCTTCATATGTTTGTCTGGGTTCCTATGCTGTTCGATATCTGTACAGGATTCTTCAGCGTCACACGGTTGAGGCTGCTGACAACGGGCACGCTGCCGACCACACCCGACATTCGGTCTGAGTTGAAGTTCCTCATAAGTCAGTTTCTCATTATGTCGAGCGGATTTGTAATCATTCAGGCCAAAGATCCCATTAGTCTGACGATGATGGAGTACTGGGGCAGCCCGGATGTCATCGGTGGGTTTAGCGTAATGAAGCGGCTGCTCGGTAGTGCGATGTTCCTCCCGGTCGCCATTGCACAGCTTGGGCTTCCCCTAATGACTCGCGCTTTCAGTATCAGTCAGGAGGCTTTCGAGCGTCAGACACGCGTTCTCATGCAGTCATCACTGTTCATTGGCCTCCCTCTGATGGTCGGATTTCTCTTTCATAATAAGCAAGTTTTGTCTGCGGTCGGCCTCTATCCAAAGTTTGTCTATGGCCCTGTTTTGATGATGGTCGGTGCACCTATGGTGGTATTGCTCTACATCGCGATGATCCTTGTCAATGCAATTCTTGCATGTGGGCGTCAAAAGCAGATGGTAGCAGGGACAATAAAGGTCGCGATTGGGATACCGTTCATCAGCGCCTTTTGTATCTACTTTGGCAATCTGTGGTTTCACAATGCTGCAGCGGGAGCGATTGCGAGTGACATTCTCGTCGAAGTGATGCTGATTGTTGTGTATGCAACCGTTGTGCGGGCGGACGTCCTTACCCGGGAGCTTACGCGAAACCTTGGGCTTTGCTGCGCAATGTGCATCCCACTTGGGCTCGCAGGGATGTTGCCACTTGGGCCACTTTGGCTCATCGCAACCATTGCTACAATTGCGCTTTACGCGGGTGCTCTCTATAAACTGGGGCTGTTACATAAGCGGATGCTGGAAGTGGGGGAGTAAGTTACACGTCGACTGCTAATTCTGGCACAGTATTTTTACTTGCAAAGAGACATGTCTACGACTTACGATGCACCGTTCCATGGAACCATTCCTCTCTATCGTTGTACCAACCTACAAACGCCAGACACTCCTTCACAAAACGCTTGAAGGGCTTGCGAAACAGACGCTTCCGCCTGATTTATTTGAGGTTTTGGTCATCAATGATGGCTCCCCTGATGGCACAAAGGCCTATTTGGATGGACGTATTGGAACGCTTCCATACACCCTTCGGCCTATCCACTTGACAAATGGCGGACCCGGGCGCGCGCGCAACACTGGTATCCGCGAAGCGCATGGCAAGGTCATTGTCTTTTTGGATGACGATATCGAACCATCCCCCGAGTGCCTTGAAGTGCACTACAAGCTGCAGCAGTCGCTGGAGCCACTGGTTGTCATTGGGCCTCAGAGCCGCGATTTACGCCTCGGGACATCCGAGCCGCTGTGGATCCGCTGGGAACACGTGATGCTGGAAAAGCAATACGCACAGTTTGCATCGGGAGCTTGGACGGAAGCTGGACCGAATCATTTCTACACTGGGAATGCATCCGTTCGGAGAGACCTGCTGCTGGCGGTTGGTGGCTTCGATGAAGGCTTTACCCGCCAAGAGGATGTCGAGCTGGCGGCCCGTCTGTGGAAACAGGAAAATGTCGTGTTCAAAGTCGAGCTTGACGCAAATGCCATTCACCGCCCCGACAGAACATTTGAAAGCTGGCTAAAGACACCATATGCCTACGGCAGCCTCGATGTCATCCGGGCCCAGCGGCGCGACACCAGCTGGCGCACGATTCGGCACGCATTTGTGGCTCGCAATGCCCTGACGCGCCTTTGTATCAAGCTGGCTATTGGACGGCCAAAAGTTGGTGCGGTACTGCAGGCGACTCTAAAAGGAATCGCCTTGTTGGTGGATGCGCTGTTTGGATTGTTGGGTCAAAAACTGGGTATTGCGCTCCTCTCGGTTATTTACAATATGCGCTACATGGAGGGTGCTGCAGACCAGTTCGGCGATGTCCGCTCACTGTGGCAGCAGATAGCCAGCGCTCAGGATGCCTGATGCCTGCGTGGTACCATGCGATGGTTCGGCGTGCGCATTTTCGTGCCCCGCTGAAGAGATGTAAGGCAGATCTGACCCGGATCGGCCATTTTTTATGATTCGTGGATGCCACTGCGTTCCGAATCGAAAGGAGAACGACCATGCGACCACAAGGCCCTGGTGGAGGACGCCGCGAAATAGCTGTGCAGTGCGCAAACTGTGGGGCAACATCCGTATTGCCTGGAGCAGCTATCGTCCGTAACAATTTCTTTTGCTCGACCTGCGGTAAGCCGATGGACCTTTCCGGGATTTTCCGGCAGTTTCAGACGGGTGAGGCAACTACAGGCCGTCGTGAGAAGGATAGCAAGTATAAGTCTGCGCGTAAATCACGTCGCTAGGCGGTTACGTTTACGAAGAAGCCCCACGAGGTGCGATGCGCTTTGTGGGGTTTTTCTTATTTGATGTTTTTGACGATCCACTGTCATGTAAACAAAGCTGTTCAGGGGAAAGTCTGCGCGTAAATCACGTCGCTAGGCGGTTACGTTTACGAAGGAGCCCCACAAGGTGCGATGCGCTTTGTGGGGTTTTTCTTATTTGGGGGGAGCTACCTAAAAATCCACCCTCTATGTTTTAGAACTAACGAAACAACTCTCACCTCCATCTCAAAAATGAAAGGCCCCTGCGTACACCGTACACAGAGGCCTCTCTCCTTCGAAAACAACCTAATTAGATTTCGATATCCTTGATGCGCGCAATCTGTGGATCCAACACCATATTGAACTTGCCATCTGCGACATCAAAGATGCCAGTCGCCACACGATCAATCAGGAAGTTGTCGTGGGTAGACATCAAAATCGTGCCCTGGAACTTGATCAATGCCTCAATCAAAACCTCGCGCGCCAGCGGATCAAGGTGGTTTGTAGGTTCATCGAGGATATAGAAGTTCGCCGGGTGCAACAGGAACTTGGCTAGCGCAACACGGGTCCGCTCGCCGCCTGAAAGTACGCCAACCTTCTTGAAAGGAGCATCCTCGCCGCGGAACTGCAAACGGGCCAGCAGGCCGCGCGCAAGCTCCTCGAGCTTCGGGTCAATTCCCGCCATCGTCTCCTCAAACACAGTGACTTCCTTACGGAGCGCTTCTGCCTGATGCTGAGCGAAGTAGCCAATCTCTGTCTTCGGGTTTAGGCGAATGTTGCCACTCGTCGGACCCTCAACACCTGCGATCAGACGCAAGAAGGTAGACTTTCCAACACCATTTGGACCCGTAAGGGCAATTTTGTCCCCACGAACCATCTGCAATGTGATGCCATTGAGGATAGTCTTGTCGCCATACTTCTTGACAACATCCTGGATGACAACGGGCTCAGGAGCTTCACGTGGAGGCTCAGGGAATTCAAGGTAAATCGTACGTGGACGAGCCTTTGGCTTTGGCAAAATGTCAATCTTCTCAAGCTGCTTGACACGGCTTTCGACCATTCCAGACTTGGACTTATTGCCCTTCCAGCGCTGAATAAACTCTTTCCAGTCCGCAATCTCACGCTGCTGGGCATCGTACGCCTTGAGGTCACGCTGATACGCTTCCTCCTTGAGGCGCTCGTAGTCTTCGTAGTTGCCCGTGTACTGTGTGGTTCCGCAGTCCTCAACCTCGACAATCTTTTCACAGACTGCATTTAGGAACTCAGGCTCGTGCGAAATACAGATGACGGAGCCGTGGTAATTCGGAATGTAATCGTACATCAACCAATACTTGGCGGTCACATCGAGGTGGTTCGTCGGTTCGTCGAGGAATAGGAAGTCAGGCTCCTGCAACAGCAGCTTTGCCATCGCAATACGCATCTGCCAGCCTCCCGAAAATGTATCCGTGAGACGGTCAACCGCATCCAGTTCAAAGCCGAGACCGGCAAGAACACGGCCGATACGCGCATCAATCGTGTGTGCATCCGCCCGCACCAAATCGTTCGCAGCTGCATCCAATGCTGCCGCATCCGCACGGCTCATATCGCCATCCGCGACGGCATGGGATGCCTTCATCAACCGGGCTTCGATGTCTTCAACGTTTGGAAATGCATCCCGCATTTCTTCGGCAATCGTCACGCCAAGGCGGCACTGCGACTCCTGGTTGAGGTAGCCAACGGTGGAGCCGTGACGGTGAATGACGCCCTTGTCGGCCTCTTCAATCCCTGCAAGGATTTTGACGAAGGTGGACTTGCCGGCGCCGTTAATACCAACGATGCCGATGCGTTCCTGATCACCGAGGATAAGGGAAATGTCCTTGAGGACAGTTTGCGGACCAAAACTCTTGGAAATCTTCTCTGCGGATAACATTGGATAACTCCGGGACACCGGACTGCTGCCGGCATTACATGGAAAGACGGCGCGCCATTTGGAACGCCGCCGATTTACAGGCAAGATTGTACCGTAAAGAAAAATGCCGAATATTTTCCACACCGGCGTCACAGCTGCACAACTTCGTTAGATATTAGAGTTAGATGAACACAAACGAAACACTATTGCCCCCTAAAAGTGCCGGGGCCTACCGCATTCTCCACACCGCCGACTGGCATCTCGGCAAGCAGCTAATGGATCAAGAACGTCATGCGGACCATCAACGCTTTCTGGAATGCTTTCTCAGCACGGTAGCCGAGCAGTCCATCGATGTCGTTATCATCAGCGGAGATGTCTTTGATGGCGTCAACCCTCCCGCGAAGAGCGAAGAGCTTTACTACACAACTCTTGCAGCTCTGCATGGCATCGGAGTCGCAGCCGTCATCGTTTCTGGAAACCATGATTCGCCCACGATGCTGCGGAGCGCATCCACCATCATCGGTAAGCTGGGACACCACATCATCACCGATGTGCCTATCGGAGAGGATGGGCCAACTCCCCATATCGTTCTCCTGCCAAATTCCGATACACCGCGCATTGCCATTGCGGCAGTTCCGTATAGGCGCGAAGGGGACCTCCGCAAGGTTGAGCTGGAAGAAGACATTAATGTCATCCGTGAACAGGTTCGCACCGGCTGGCGGGACCTCTACACCGCGGCTGCAAATGCAGTTACCTCCATGGCCCCGAACATCCCTGCCATCGCGACCGGACACCTCACTGTCACCGGAGGCGAAACTAATAAGGACACCGAGCGCGAAATTCGTATCGGCGGCGTTGGGGATGTCGACCTTAACGCATTCCCTGATCGCTTTGCCTATGTTGCTCTTGGGCATCTTCACCGTCCGCAGAGCTTTCCTAAAGGGGCAGAAAATGGTGGCCATATACGCTATTCCGGCAGCCCCATCGCTCTTGGTTTCTCCGAAGGAAATCACCAGAAGGCGTTTCAGATCATCGATGTCGAACCCGCTGGGACACTCACCATCCACACACTTCCAATCATTGGAAACCGCCGCCTGATCCAGCTGCGAGGCACCATTCAGGAGCTTGAAGCGCAGATTGAAGAGCTCGCGCAACCTATCGAGGGTGAGCTGCAGCCGTGGGTTGAGCTCGTACTGACCAGTGATGAAACCTTTCAGAGCGCCGACAGCCTCTCCGCAAGCCTCAAGAAACTGGTCACCACAAAAGGCTATGCGCCCGTGGGTGGCGTTCAGCGAGAGATTCCCGAAGGCGGTGTTTCTACAGTGACCGAGCGCACCACCGATGAGCTTCTCTCCGAGCTGGACATCATCCGTGAAAACGAATACGGCACAATCGAACACCTGATGCAGCGCTTGATGCCGCGTGACGACAACCCCGCGGAATTCGATGCTCTCTTAACCCTGCTCAGGACCGACATCCTCGAACCAAGGAGCAATGGCTGATATGAAACCTCTCAAACTGACCATTGAAAATATCAACTCCCTCCGCGGACGCCACACGATTGATTTCACAACCGGCAACCTCGCTGGATGTGGGCTCTTTGCCATCATCGGGCCTACCGGAAGTGGGAAAACCACCATCCTCGATGCCATCACCCTCGCGCTCTACGGCCAGGCCTGTCGCTACGGCGGGAAGTCATCTCCTGCGGATGTGATGACAACCAATACCGCTTCCAGCGAAGCCACGCTGTTGTTTACCTGCGCGGATGTGACCTATGAGGCATCCTGGCGGCTTCGCCGTGCCCGCGGGCTGGCGGATGGCGCATTGCAGCCAGTTGAGATGGTGCTGAAGCGCATCGCAAAAGATGGATCCATCACCGTGCTTGCAGAGCAGCTCACTCGGATGAAGACCGAGGTCGACCAGATTCTGGGCATCAACTACGAGCAGTTCCAGCGCGTTGCGCTTTTGCCGCAGGGTGAGTTTGACCGGTTTCTCATTGCCAAAGATGATGAACGAACCCAGATTCTTGAGAAACTGACCGGGACCGCAAAGTACCGCGAGATTGGTGAGGCGATTCGTAAGGCATTTAAACTGGCTTCTGCGGCATCCAAGTCGCTGCGCGATAACATCAGCGGCCTCCAAATCAGCCTGCTCGATCCCGCTGAGCAGCTTGCGAAAACGGAGCGTCTGGCTGCGCTGGATGTCCTTGTTCCTACGGTCAAAAAGGATGCTGATGACCTTGCGGCGCGAGCAAAGTCTGCGGAGGACTATGTAAACGCACTCGGCTCAAACGTCCGCTACACGGCGGCTCTGCTCGATGCGCAAAATGCTCTGAAGGTCCATCAGCCGCAGGTCACACGCCTCACACGTTTCCGTGCATTAAAGCTTGTCTTTGATGCGCATCGGGACAAGGCAAATGCCATCGCACGGCTCACAAAAGCGGAAGGCGACCATAAGGTTGCTGTCACCACCGCAGGGCAGGCGTCGGCGCTTGCCGCTGTTACCCGTGCACAGGTCCTGCGCTACGGCCGCGAGTCGATGCGTACCGGGTTGCTTGCAGCATCGGGGGCCGCGGAAGCGATTGGCTGGGTTTCCTTCCCTTCGATATCCGATGCGATTGCAACCATTCAACCCATTGCGGCAGAGCTAAACGCCATTCGGGTCGCATTGCCACAGGTGGCTCGCAGTAAATCCGATGCTGACCAGGCGTGGCTGCAGCTTTGGAAGCAGATGACGCAGGTTCAGAGCGTGGTCGAGGCCGCAGGCTTGGACGCTGAACCAGTAGATCAACGAGAGCGCGAGACGGCAGCTAAGGCGGTAGAACGCGCGTATACATCGATGCTTGCGACCCTAAATGACCAAGTCACACGCGAACGGCGTACCGTCGATGCGCTTATGCAAAGCGTGGCCAGCCTGTCCAAAGTCGCCGAGCTTGAGGAACGCCTTGTCGAGGGAAATGACTGCCCACTCTGCCGGCAGGTCGTTACAAATGTGCCGGCGAAAGGGACATCTGCTACCGAACTTGAGGAAACAAAAGCCTCCCTGGAGACAGCGCAGACCGAGTTGAAACGACTCGAAAACCGCATCCTGAAGGCTGGGGACCTGATGGCAAAATTGTCCCGTGAAACGGGGATGA
>CAIYBQ010000392.1 GCA_903924445.1 uncultured Armatimonadota bacterium
CCACTCAATCGTTCCTGGGGGCTTGCTCGTGAGATCGTAGACCACGCGGTTTACGCCTTCCACTTCGCCCACAATCCGGCTAGAAATCCGCTCAAGCAGCTCCCATGGCAGATGTACAGCACTTGCCGTCATCGCATCATCGGATGACACGCAGCGCAGCACAACTGGATAAGCATACGTACGGAAGTCGCCGCTGACGCCCACGGATTTGACATCCGGGAGGACGCCAAAGCTCTGCCAGACCTTGCGGTACATGCCAGCCTTCTTGATCTCTTCGACAATGATGCTGTCTGCATGGCGCAGAATCGTGAGCTTCTCGAGGGTTACTTCCCCCAAAATGCGGATCGCGAGACCAGGCCCCGGGAATGGCTGTCGCCAGACCATTTCACTCGGGAGGCCGAGCTCTTCGCCAACTTTACGGACTTCATCCTTGAAGAGGAGGCGCAGCGGCTCAACGAGCTTGAGCTTCATATGCTCAGGAAGCCCACCCACATTGTGGTGGCTCTTAATTAAGTGGCCCTTTTTGGTTCCGCCAGACTCAACCACATCGGAGTAAAGCGTGCCCTGTGCGAGGTATTCAGCGCCATCGATGGTCGCTGCGATCTCATCAAAGACCTCAATAAACTCTTTACCAATGGTCTTACGCTTCAGCTCAGGATCAGAAATGCCTTTGAGGCGGTCGAGGAAACGTTCTTTCTCATCCGCGTATACAAGGTTGATGTTCAAATGCTCGCCGAGGTTACGCTTGACCTGGGTGCCTTCATCCATCCGGAGGAGACCGGTGTTCACAAAGATACAGGTGAGCTGTGCCCCGATCGCCTTGTGGATCAGCGCGGCTACGACGACCGAGTCAACCCCACCGGATAGACCGCAAATGACCTTTTTGTCACCAATCTGTTCTCGGATGGCAGCAACGGTTTTGTCGATAAAGGAGCCCATGGTCCACAGACCCTTGGCACCGCAAATGTTATAGAGGAAGTTTCGGAAGACATCCGTGCCCCACGGCGTGTGCGCCACTTCGACGTGAATCTGCGTCGAGTAGATACGTCGTGCATGGTCGGCCATGCCTGCAACCGGGGTGACGGTTGTCTTCGCAGTTACATCAAAGCCCGGCGGAGCGACTTCAACCGTGTCCGAGTGGGACATCCAGCCGATCAAATCCTTGTTCAGGCCGGCGAAGAGGTCTTTTCCACCAAGGATGTCAATGTGGGTCTTGCCATATTCTGCATTTGTTGCGGAGACGACTGAACCTCCATTGAGCTTGGCGATGAGCTGATGGCCATAGCAAATGCCAAGAATCGGGATTCCCGCATCGAAGATGGCCATGTCGACCGTAGGAGCATCTGGTTCGTAGACACTGTTTGGGCCGCCGCTAAAAATGATACCGATGGGATTCTTTGCAAGAATCTCATCCATTGGTGTATCGCAGGGCACCATTTCGCAGAAAACCTGGCATTCACGGACCCGGCGGGCAATCAGCTGAGAGTACTGTCCTCCGAAATCCAACACGATGACAAGCTCATCAGATGGGAGGTGGGTGGCGGTCGACGGGGACATTACTCGGACGACCTTTCAGGACAGTATGCGGGGGATTCCAAGGCGTAAGACTCCAGGACGTTTGGATGAAATGGTATCACGCAACGGGCATCAAAATAAGGAAAACCCCGGGTTTGATGCCGGGGTTTTGCGTTGCGTTTATGGATGTTTAGCCTACACCCTGGGAGCGTTGCAGCGACTTGCCTTCGGTTGGGAGGGATGGCGCGACAAACATCTGGACGTGTTGCATTTCCTTGATGTTATGTGCACCAAGTGAGCCCATCGAAAGACGAAGCGCACCCACCAGGTTCATCGTGCCATCATCCCGATGCGCAGGGCCGTAAAGTATCTCCTCGAGGGTTCCACTGATACCGACTTGGATACGGGTTCCGCGTGGGAGGTCAGCACTGGATGTCGCCATTCCCCACGAATAACCGGGTGCCGGAGCTTCCTTGGCAGCTGCAATCGTAGAGCCGAGCATCACGGCATCAGCGCCCGCGGCAATCGCCTTCGAGATGTCGCCGCCATTGCGGATACCGCCATCCGTGATGATTGGAACGTAGCGGCCGGTCTGCTCGAAGTAGTCATCCCTGGCCGCTGCACAGTCTGCGGTTGCGGTGATCTGTGGAACACCAATTCCAAGGACCTTGCGGCTGGTGCAGATGTGGCCAGGGCCTACTCCCACGAGGATGGCTGCGGCGCCGGCTTCCATCAGGTCGTACGTTGCCTGGTAGCCAACGGTGTTGCCGACGATTACAGGGATTGGGGAATTCTTGCAGAATTCAGCGATTGGGAACTCAGGAATCGTGGATGACTCGAACTTCACGGTTCCGACAGTGCTCTGGATAACAAAGACATCGGCGCCGGCAGCAACTGCAGCTTCCGCAGCCTTGTGCGCAGTATGAGGTGCAGCGGCTACCGCGGCGATGCCGCCATTTGCCTTAATCTGCTTGATTCGTAGCGCGATGAGATCGGCGCGCACAGGCGCGGCTGCGTAGAGGCTTTGGATGAACCGGATGACACCCTCGGAAGGATGATCAGCAATCTGTTGAAGAATCTCCTCAGCGTTCTCGTAGCGTGTCTGAATACCATCGAGGTTTAGCACGGCAAGACCGCCAAGACGGCTCATTTCAGCGGCGAGTGCGGGGTTGACTGCACCATCGAGGCTGGATGCAAGAATAGGGCACTGAATCGTCAGGTCGCCGAGCTTCCAGGATACGTCGACATCTTTTGCATCGATGACGAGAGGACCAGGGGCCAATGCCACTTCATCAAATCCGTACGCCCTGCGGGCGACCCGCCGTCCACCAACTGTAATGTCCACGTCAATGCCTCCTATGCAACAAGAAATGTTACCATCTGCGACCGAACTCCCGGGTGAAGGATGGGTAGTTGCAATGTCAACATTTGCATGCCGTGCGTTGAGGGCTTGCTTGACGCTTGTGATGCCGCCTTGCTGTTTCCCATTCCTGTCAAGTCCACACAAGATCTCGCTTATATGTTCCTCAACAGTGCAGCAAAACAAGCGTCTTGCTGTCCCGCCACTGCGCCTTAGAAAAGACGAAGCAATTCAAAAAGTGTAGTAGTGACCGTATCCAACAACCCGAAACGACAAGCGATTCGCCGCCCCGCCACTGCGCCTTAGAAAAGACGAAGCAATTCAAAAAGTGTAGTAGTGGCCATATCCAACAACC
>CAIYBQ010000393.1 GCA_903924445.1 uncultured Armatimonadota bacterium
ATCCGCAGGACCGGCCTTCGCGGCATCCACCGGGGAACCATCGAGACTCGCAGCCCCAGACCCCGCGGCTCTCGCGCAGCTGCAGAAAGCCATCGTCGTACCCGGGCGTATATCGGTTGCGCTCGCAGGTGACATCGACCGTGAGGATGCACGCTCCGTCGTAAACGCATGCTTCCCAGATACCCCGGGGGCGATGCTCAAGCGGACATCCAGAGAGCCCGCGGCGACAACACGCATCGCAACCCTGCCGCTCACGATGCCTGGACATGTTGCAACCGGTGTCTTTATCCCAACATCCAGCGGGAAATCAGGGACTGAGCTCGCAAGCGCGCACGCGGCCGACCTCGCGGTTGTGAATGTCATCCACCAGGCGCTCCGAACACAGCTCACCGCGGCAATACCAGTTTCTAAAAACGCGGTACCTCAGCGCATCGATGCCAGCTGCTCGAGCATCCTGCACCGTGGGCTCTCGGGTGTCCTGTTACGCATCGATCACACGGCCGCATCCGCCCAGCCGGTTGACATGTTTCTGACCGCCCTCAAGGCTGCACAGACGCTGATCGCCGATGAAAGCCAGGCTACGGCAGTCACCACCGCCACGCGGCGCATTTGGGCCGAACAGGCAGTACTCCCCGCGCAGGTGGTGGCGCGTCAGGCGGAATGGGATGCCCTCGATGAACCCGCAGGCCCAGTGATCTTACTAAAGGCTCTGTCCCAACTGACTTCCGCGCAGCTCACAGAGCATATCGACCGGATTGTCCTGCGCTTCTCCCTTCGGCAGGAGGTGGCACTGTGAATTTGCACCGCCTACAAGATGACTTTTCAGACCCAACCCTTGCAGGAACCGCCTATTCAGCAGTGCCCATTGCCGGGGCAAAGCGCTTTGGCATCGCGATTCGTATCCAATGTGGCATCACCGAAAACGCCGGCCTTAGTGGACTCTCGAGTGTCCTGGCAAAAGCACTCGGACAGGATGCCCCTGGTAAAACCGGACCGCTGCTTGCAGCCGAACTCGGTGCTCTCGGCGGCTTTGGCATTGTCGATGATGGCGAAGCGATCACGATCTGGGGCGTCTGCTCTACCGATACTGCCGATATCCAGGAAACGATTCAGGTCGTCCTGAGTGACCTTGCGATCAAGCCCCGCATCGATGATGCGGTTGTTCAGAAGGCCCGCTGGCTGGCGATGGAACAAAAGGCAAACGATGCCCATGCCCGGCCGGTTTTATTGCAACGCGCGCTGCGTGCATCCGTTGCTGGTGGAAGCCTCTCGGAAGTCCTAAACCCGGCCGTCGATCGGCGCATCGATACCGCTCGCATCCTCGCACATCATGCAAAGTGGTTTCACCCAAGCCGCGCAGCGATCACCATCATGGGAGGCTTCAATCCGAAGGAGACCCGTGATGTTGTGCGCAGGACATTGTCGCTGGCTGGCTGGGATGAGCGTGGAGCGGCACCAAAGCAGCTCCCTATACCCGCGACAACCACGCTTCCCGCTGGGACGATTCGAGTAAATGTTGGCCCGGGGCCTCTCCGTATCCTCATCGCTGCAGGAGTGCGCCCAGCCTCTGCTGGCTTGCCAACCCTTGCGGCAGACATCCTCGCGATGCACTATCTGACTGCCGGTCGGATGGCACCGCTGTACGGGCTGCGGGTCCCGATGGGCAAGATTTACGATATCTACGGGGATGTCACATTTGTCAATGGCGGGTACGTGCCGTTTATCGAAGTCGTGACAGCGGATTCTGAGCGCGATTTGCTCATTGCGATGCACACCAAGCTGCGGGATGTAATCGCTAAGGCGGGCGAGCTCCGTGATACGGATATCACGCGGGTGCGTGCCAGTTATTTGCGGATGGTGGCTGAGCGTTCGACACGGATGCCGAATGCACTCATCCAAGCAACGCAGCGCCAGCAGCTTGGTCTTGCGGCTTGGGACCGGGATGTCGAGCGCTTGATCAAGGGAACATCCAGAGAAATGGTGATCGCAGCCCTTAAGCGCATGGAAATCGCAGTGCCAACCGTATTTACAACGGGCGCCGGGGTTGGGATAGGGTAATTTGTAACTGTGATGAATATTCATAGAACTTCGCTGGTGGTGGGCATTTGTGCTTTGTTGCTGGCCGGATGCACGCAGACACCTCAGGTTGCAGGGAAGCCTGGTCAGACGCCTACGGTCAATGTGGCCGCAAGTGGCGCAGCCTTTCCACAGATCAAGGACCGCCGCCCGGCACCAAAGTCGAGCCTGTCTGTTGATGAGGCCGAAACGAATGCTGCGAATGGTGGCTCAAAGCGTGAACTCGGCCTGGTGTATTACAGCACCGGAGGCTTTGCTGCTGCGCAAAAAGCATTAGATGCAGCAGTTGTGCAAAAGGACTCCGATGGCTTGGCTTGGTTGTACTTAGGCTATGCGGCGATGGGCAACGGCGATGTTGACCGGGCTGTTGAGGCGTTGAAGCGTGCCGGGGATGCATCCGACCTGACACCAGTGCAGCGTGCTGCAGCACTCGCTGAGCTCGGAACGGTGCACTATCAAGGCTTGAATGAAGATGCACCTGCCAAAGATGCTTTTACCAAGGCGATAGAACTGAACCCAAAAGAGGGCACGGCAGCGCTCGCGCTTGGGACGATGCTTGCTGAGAAGAAAGACAGCGCTGGTGCGAAGCGATGTTTTACGCTCGCAGCATCCGGGCTGAAAAAGGGAGCGGATCGTGCATCCGTGTATGCATGCATCGGGCGTCTTGAAGAAGAGACGGGAAACATGGCTGCGGCGCGTGCACAATATGCGCTTGCAATCAAGGATGACCCGGACAATGCTTGGGCGAAGACGCGGCTGTCGCAGCTGAAGTAGAGTTAGCCGAGTGGCTAGGTGGCGTGATGTGTACGGGAGGGTTTGAATGAGCTACGAGCTTCCGCCAGAAGAGCAGAAGAAATATCGAACTGTTGAGACTATTTTGATGGTCGTCTTTGGTGGCTTAATTGTGATTACGGTTGTCGCAGTCGTCTATTCGAAGTTCCGTCCATTGCCATCCATGATGCCTTCATCCAAGGCATCCGATGCAGCGGTTGCATC